>DASXOZ010000020.1 GCA_036493895.1 Candidatus Binatia bacterium
GCCGGTCTCTCTCACCTGCCCCGCCTGCTGAACGCGCCCGCCCGGGCATGACGTTCGCCCGCCAGGGCAAGTGATGCGCATCGCGTCGCACCTGCCGTACCGTTCTGCCCTCCCGCGCAGCTCAAACCGTGTTGTCGGCCCCGGCACGCGAGCGTATCGTCGACATGGTGGCACGCGAGGAAACCCACATCCGGACTGTCCTGTGTCCGGTCGATTTCTCGGACGCGAGCGAGCATCAGGCTCTCTTTGCCGCCGACCTCTGCCAGCTCTACGGCGCAAGACTGGTTCTGCATCACAACGTCGAAGACGTCAGCGCCGGCGTGGCCGTCAGCTGGATGTGGGCCGGGAAGCACGCGGCGTTCGCATGGGACATCGAAGCGGAGCGACGAATGAAGAGCTTCGTCGGGCGCATTCCTGCGTGGATTCCGATGCAGGCACGCATCACGCATGGGCCTCCGACCGGTTGCGTGCTCGCCGTCGCCGGGATCGTCGATGCCGACGTGCTCGTGCTGACGATCCACGGCCGTACCGGCGAGGACCACATGTCGCTCACCGAACAGGTGCTCGAGCGCTCGTGCTGCGCAGTGATGGCGCTTCACGAGGCCACCGGCGATCCGAACGCGAAGCGCTTCGCGTGCCGCTCGGGTGCACTGCATCGCGTGCTGGCTCCGACGAGCTTCTCCGAAACATCGGCAGCGGCGGTCCGGCTCTGCTTCGACCTGGCGCGCCGCCTGCCGATCGAGCTTCACCTGCTGCACATCGAGCCGTCGCGCACGCCGGTGTCGGAGCCGGACTCTGCCCAGGCCGAAGCGGACCGGCGCAGGCTGTCGGGGCTGCTGCCGAACGACCTGCGCGAGCGGGCCAAGCTGCACGTGGCGGCAGGAGATCCGGCGCGAGAGATCCCGGCGATGGCCGAGGCGCTCGGTGCATCGCTGATCGTCATGGGCGAGCACACGCGCGCGCCGCTGCGTCGCTGGTTCACGCGCGATACGGGGCGCTCGGTGCTGCGCGAAGCGAATTGCCCGGTCTGGTACGTTCCGTAAGGAAATCCGCAACATTGCGCAAGAGATCGCAGGCAGATCCGTACCTGCCGCGGATCTCCTCAGGCGACGGCGGGACCCGCCGCCGGTGAGCGCGGCGGCGCGCCGGCGAGGAACCACAAGGCAATCACCGAATCGAACACGAGGCAGCCGAAGGACGAGGTGGCCATGAAGGGCCAGATCGGGTTGCCGTAGAGGTGGTGCGCGAGATCCCACGCGGCGTGCATCAGCCAGGCCACGCCGAGGAATCGCACGGATCGCAGCCCGAGCACGACGACCGGCGTCGCAACGACCGGATACACCAGCTCCCAGACTCCGAAACCTCCGCTCAGGTAGGCGCCGCAGGCGCCGGCAGCGAGCACGACGTTCAGGTCACGCCGCAGCGGCTCGCGCACCCTCGACATGATCAGGATGAAGACGAGGCCGCCGAGCGCCGGACCGACGGCGTCCATGAGGTGAAGTACCGGTGGGTGCGCGTTCATCGGGGCCGATGCTAGCCGATCGATCGTCCGGAGTCGCGCCGGGCCGGTCCCGGGTGCCACATGGCCCCTGTTGAATCCGCCGTCGCCGCTGCCTACTAGCGCGGCGAATGTCCGCGAACGAGAAAGTCGCCCTCGTCATCGGTGCCGGCGATGCTACCGGCAGCGCGGTCGCCCGGCGCTTCGCTCGCGAAGGCTACACCGCCTGCCTCACGCGCCGCGACGCCGACAAGCTCCAGCCCCTCGTCGACGCGATCCGCGCCGAAGGCGGGCGGGCCCACGGCTTTGCGTCCGATGCCCGCAAGGAAGACCAGGTTGCCGCGCTGGTCGAGCGCATCGAACGCGAGATCGGTGCCATCGAGGTCTACGTCTTCAACGTCGGCGCGAACGTTCCGTCGACGATCCTCGAGGAAACCGCCCGCAAATACTTCAAGATCTGGGAGATGGCGTGCTTCTCGGGCTTCCTCACCGCGCGGGAAGTCGCACGGCGCATGGCAGAGCGCGGGCGCGGCACGATGATCTTCACCGGCGCAACGGCTTCGCTTCGCGGCTCGGCCGGTTTCGGTGCATTTGCCGGGGCCAAACACGCGCTGAGGGCGCTCGCCCAGAGCCTGGCGCGGGAGCTCGGCCTGAAAAACATCCACGTCGCGCACGTCATCATCGACGGCGCGATCGACACCGCGTTCATCCGTGACAACTTCCCCGCCAAGTACGCGCAGAAGGACGACGACGGGATCCTCGACCCCGACCACATTGCCGACTGCTACTGGATGCTGCACTGCCAGCCGCGCGATACCTGGACGTTCGAGATGGATCTTCGGCCGTGGATGGAATCCTGGTGACTCGCAGACACACGCGCGCAAGGCAGGCACGATGGCAGCGACGGTAGAATTCCTCTTCGACTTCGGCAGCCCGACGACCTACCTCGCATGGACCCAGCTCGCCGGCATCTGCGCCGAGCACAGCGCCACGCTCGTGTACCGGCCGGTGCTGCTCGGTGGCATCTTCGCGGCGACCGGCAACGCCTCGCCGGCGACGATTCCTGCAAAGGCTCGCTACATGGGAAGCGATCTTGCGCGTTTCGCGCGTCGCTACGGTGTCCCGTTCGCGTTCAACCCGCACTTTCCGATCAACACGCTGACGATGATGCGCATCGCGACGGGGCTCGTCGCAGATCGCGACGCCTTTGCGCGCTATCTCGCGGCGATTTTTCCCGCCATGTGGGTCGAAGGATTGAATCTCGGCGAATCTTCCGTGCTCGAAGCGACGATCGCGAAGGCCGGCCTCGACGTCAGCCGCACCGTGGCGCTTGCCTCCGATGCAGGCGTCAAGGCGATGCTGAAGGCGGAGACCGAGAGAGCGGTCGAACGCGGCGTCTTCGGTGCACCGTCGATGTTCGTCGGAGAAGAGCTGTTCTTCGGGCAGGACCGCCTCGACTTCGTGCGCGAGGCGCTGCGCGCCTGACGACAAGGCTCCAGGCGTCAGAGCGGCGCTTCGCGTCCGGCTGAGCCGCTCGCGCTCGTCCGGCAGCGCGCTCCCGAAATCGCGAATTTCCTGAGTCCGCGCCTGCAGCCGCCGGCGCAGCTTCGCACTGCCGCTCCCTTTCCGGCGCGTCGGCATGGGCCAGATCGCTCGCTCGCCGCGGGGCACCCCGCGCGCGCGGGGCAGCCGGCCCGGCCCGGCGACGCAGCGCATGCAGCCGCATATCCGCGTTCGCGGCCATGAACTTCCCGAATTCCCGTTGGAAACGGCCGCCTTCGTCGCACGTCTTCGTTGAAACCGCGTCTGGCCCGATTCTTGAAATCCGGCTCGCGCCTTCCATCGTCGCCGAGGCCGGGAGAAGCGACGCGCGGGGCAAGGAGCAAGATCAGATGAAGCTTTCCAGATGCGGGCACGCGGCTGCGGCCGTCGTCGCATGTTGTCTTTTCACGGGTGGGAATGCCTACGCGGGCGGCGGCGCTGGCGGCGCCGACGTCCAGGTTTCCGGTTCGGCGAGCACCGGTTCGCCGTCGGCGGGCGCCGCATACACCTACACGTTCCAGATCAAGAACAGCGGGTCGGACAGCGCCAACCTCGTCACGTTCCTCGATACGCTGCCGGCCGGAACCGGACTCAACTACGCGTACGTCTCGTTTCCGGGTTCGGCATCACCGTGCAGCACCCAGAACATGGTCGTCGCGTGCAACATCGGAACGATGCTGAAGGGGAGCCAGGCTTCCGTTGTCATCGGTCTGGACGCTCCGGTGACGGCGGGTGCCTACGGCAACACGGGAACCGCGTCGTCCTCGTCTCCCGATCCCCAGCCGTCGAACAATTCCTCGACGGTGACGGTGCAGGTGAAGACGGCGCTGGCGCCCTGCCCCGTCACGCTCGGACAGACGACGATGAACGGGATGATCATGTGGATGACGTACCTCGCCCTGCCGAGCGGTACGGTTCCCGGCGATTTCGAGCTGCAGGTGAACGGCGTGAACTACGATGTGATGACGAACTACTACGACGGTTCCTCGCCGCTGACGCAGGTCATCAATCTCGACTGCAAGCAGTCTCCGGTGCAGTTCGTTGCGGTCGGCAACTTCGTCAACGTGACGGGAACGGTGGACATGGAAATGGTGGGATCGACGCTGACGCCGGTCATCCACGCCAGCGCAGTGCAGGTGATGACCCACAAGGACGCGATTTAGGTTGGATCGGGGAACCGGCAGGCCGTGCAGGGCCGTGCCGGGCAAAGAAAAGGCGGCGCTCGCGTCCCCCCGCGACAGCCGCCCTACGGGAATCTCGCGCCGCCCCCGGCGCCAGGTTCCCGGCAGGCCGGGGTCAGGCACCAGAATCCTGGTGCCTGACCCCGCCTTCGATCAGAACTTGTAGCGGAGACCCATCGACACGGTCCACATGTTGAGATTGTTCGCCTGGCCGAAAGGCAGGACGTACGCAATCTCGGGACCCATCGCGATGTGCTCGGTGATGCAGCCGTCCATGCCGGCACCGAAACGCATCTCGAAGTCGTTGCCCGCCGGCGCCGCAAGAAGCGGAGCCGGATGGTTGCGGCTTCCCGCCGAGCCGTTGATGTCGACGTAGCCGAGACCCGCCAGCACGTAGGGCTGAAAGCGACCCGTCAGGATGTAGCCCTTGGCATTCGCCGTCAGTGCCCAACCGTCGTAGTGGCCGTTCGGATCGACGTCGAACTCGTTGAAATTCTCGTACAGCGCTTCAACGGCGACGTTCGGGTGCACGCGGTATCCAGCGCGGACATGGAAGCCGCCGCTGTTGGAGACGTCGATGCCCGTCGCGCCCTGGATCTCCTGGAACTGCTGGATGGCGTACTCGCCGCCAATTCCCAGGTAAGGGCCGACCTTGGCGTAGTCCACTTCTTCGACCTGCTGCTGCACGATCGGCGGCGGCGCAGTCGGATGCTCTTCCGGAAGCGGCTTCTCGCCGTAAGCACCCGCGAAGGCGCACGTCGTGGTTCCCATCAGCGCCGCGGCGCCGATGAGCATTGCAATGTTCTTGCGCATGATTCGATCTCCTTCTTGTCTGACCAGGGGTTGTCGACGACGGCTCTTCCGCTGCAGCCCAACCCCATCCATGGACCCGGCATTTGCACACGGGTCACCAACCACTCCTCCAACACACGGCGACGTCGTGACGACGCCTACGCTACACACAGCGGCCTCGTGGACGCCTTCGTAGCCGTGATTGTCTCCATTCGAGGCATCGGCTGCAAATTTCCCCGCACCGGCGACTCGCGTCGAGCTCACGCGAAAATGATCACACCGAGGCGCGCCCGTGACGAAAATCATGCTGCTGCAGCGGGAATTCGCGCGTTATCCGAGAAGAAGGAAGTCTTTCCGGCTTCATCACGATCCGGAATGCAAAAAAAATCCGCAAAACAATTGTTCGTTTTTGAACATCCGCAGCCGATTGCAGGCCACACCCGCTGTGGATGGGCCGTCGCAGCCCATTCTCAACTTATCGACCGTACAACCGCCCTTCGCTTGCGCCGTCGCGTATCCGCCCGGGATGATCGCGCGATCATCGTCACGGTGTCCGCCCTCGCCTGCACCGAATTCGCGCTCCCTGCAGCAGGCGCCCGTGGCGGCGCAACGGCCGAGCGCTTGTTGTACCATCTGCAGCCTCGATCGGAGTAAGCGGGCAGGCGATGGCCGGCGGCAAGAAGAAGACTTCCACAGGCAACGGGCGCACTGCGCGCCGCAAGAGCGGTCGCCGCAGGCCCCGTTGGCGCACTGCCGCCTTCACCGTCGCGGCGCTGTTGCTCGTCTCGCTGGGCGTATACCTGGCATCGCTCTACCGCGACATTTCTACGCTGATCGACCAGCGCAGCGCCGCGCTATCGTCGTCGATCCTGTCGGCACCGCATCGCATCCGCGCCGGAGACGAGCTCGAGCGCAGCCGTCTGCTCGATCGCCTCGCGTCGCTCAGCTACTCGCAAGTGGCCGCCGCCGAAGCCCCGGGACAGTTCACGAAGACGCCGGCGCTGATCTCGATCTATCTGCGCGGCTACCACCAGGGCGGCATACGCTACGAGCCGTCGCTCGTGCAGGTCCACGTGCAGGACGGGAAGATCGCGCAGGTAACCGACGCCGGAGGCATCGAGGCTGGCCATCCGCTGCTCGAGCCGGAAGTGATCGGGCGACTGGTGCCGGGCGCTCCGGCCGAACGCGTCGAGATCCGGCTGGCCGACCAGAAGCCCTACCTCGTCTCGGGCCTGCTTGCAGTCGAGGACCAGTATTTTTACTGGCACCCCGGCTTCAACCCCGTCCGAATCGTCGAGGCTGCGATCCAGGACGTGCGCCAGAAACGCCTCGCGCAGGGAGCGAGCACGCTCACCCAGCAGCTCGGTCGAACGTTCCTCGAGCGTCGCGACCGCAGCTTCGAGAGGAAATTCCGCGAGCTGGCGGTTGCCGTCGTGCTCGAGCTGCGCCTGACGAAGGACCAGATTCTCGAGCGCTACATCAACGACGTGCCGATGGGTGCCTACGCGGGTGCGCCGCTCGAAGGACTGCCGCAGGCCGCACGCTCGTTCTTCAACAAGGACCTCTCGCAGGTGTCACCGGCCGAAGCCGCGATGCTGGTCGGCATGATCCAGGCGCCGACGAGCTACGATCCGCGGCGTCATCCGTCCCTGGCAACCCAGCGACGCAACGTCGTGCTCGGCGTCATGCGCAGCGAAGGCGTGATCGACGAAGCGACTTACCAGGAATCGGTCGTCAGTCCCCTCGGCCTCAGTCGTCCGCCAGGGCTGCGACGCGCTCCGTATTTTACCGACTATGTTCTGTCGATGCTGAGACAGCTTCCCGGCGTCACCGGCGATCTTGCCGGCTTGCGAGTGTTCACGACGCTCGACACGGAAGTGCAGGCGCATGCCGCAGCGGCCGTCACGGCCAACCTGGAAAAGCTCGAGAAGGATCACCACGAGCTGCGTCGCTCGGTCAGGCCGGCCAAGCTGCAAAGCTCGGCCGTTGTGCTCGATGCGCACAGCGGTGCGATCCGCGCAATGGTCGGAGGCCGCAACTACTCCGAGAGCCAGTTCAACCGCGCGGCTTCGGCGCTCAGGCAGCCGGGCTCGGCGTTCAAGCCGATCGTCTACCTTTCGGCCTTCGACCCGGAGCGCAGCCCCGTCAAACCCGTGATGACGCTCGCTTCGCTGCTCCCCGACGAGCTGCTGAGCTACGACGGCTGGACTCCCGAAAACTACGAGCACGACTACCAGACGCAGGTCACCGCTGTCGCTGCCCTCTCCCAGTCCCTCAACGTTCCGGCGGCCTACGTCGGAAGCCGTCTCGGCGCCGAGCGCATCGTCCGCACCGCGCACGAGCTCGGCATTCCGCAGGACTTGCAACCGCTGCTGCCGATTTCGATCGGTGCCGAGGAGACGACGCTGCTCGACCTGTCGGGCGCCTACCAGGTTTTCGCGAATGCCGGGGCACGCTCGCCGGTGTATGCGATCGAGTCGGTGATCGACGCGAACGATCGCGAGATCTACCGCCACGAGGACTCGCCTGCGCGCGTCGTGCGTCCCGACGTGGCGTACGTCGTCACTGGAGCGCTCGAGACGGTGCTGCAGTCGGGAACCGGTGCCAGTGCCTCGCGTCTCGGTCTCGACGTCATCGCCGCGGGCAAGACCGGCACCACCCAGGATTACCACGATGCGTACTTCGTCGGTTACACGCCGGAGCTCGTCGCGGGAGTGTGGGTAGGATTCGACACGCCGCAGAGTCTCGGTCTCACCGGTGCGCAGGCTGCACTGCCGGCGTGGACGCGCATCATGCACGACGCAGCCGCTACCGGCGCGCGCGACTTCACCGTTCCTCCCGGCATCACGATGGCGAGGATCGATCCGGAATCCGGAGGCCTCGCCACCGCGGCGTGCCGTCGTCGCGTCACGCTGCCGTTCCTGCAGGGCACGGCTCCGGTCGATGAGTGTCCGCTGCACGGTCAAGGGCTTTTCGGTGCGACCGACGCGAGCAATCGTGACTGGGGCGGCTGGAGGAAGATCCTGCCGGTGGCCGCCGCCCGCACCGCACCGAACAAGCCCCCGCCGATCGCCAACGTGTTCGGCAAGATCGGCCATTTCTTCGGATCGATCTTCCATCGCTGACAAGTTGCGCAAAAGACCAGGCCGCGACTGTTCTGGCCCGCGGGGCGCCGGGACTGCGCACGGGCTGTTTTCCGCCGCGTGCGCGGGCTTGCGTTGGGGGATCGCCCGCACGTAGAAACGCATCCGGTCGCTGTCTTTTCATCGACCCGGGGGTTCATGCCGAGGACAATTGCCGCAGCGCGCCGGCGCTCGTGCTGCTTGCGCGGCGCACGGATCATCGCGGCCGCCTGCATCGCGGCGTTCTGGCCGATACCGGTGCAGGCCGCGGCGGCGGTCGGGAGTGCAAAACCGGTTTCGGAGCTGCTGCGCCCCGACGGAACTCTCAAGCTCGATGCCGGCTTTAGCGGCGCCGTCGATGTCTCCGGTTTCGAGATGGAGACCGGTGCCGGCGGCGCACCGCGCTTCGTGCCGCGCTCCGCGCGGACGCAAACCGGCACATCGTCACGCGGCGTCATCGCGACGTCCGCCGTCATCGGAAACTGGGACGCAAGATTCGGCGGTCCCCCGGGTGTAAGCGGAGCGGTGATGGCCGCAGCCGTCATCGGCAGCGACCTCTACGTCGGAGGCAGTTTCGTCAGTGCCGGTGGAGTCGCCGCGCCGCGCATCGCGAAGTGGGACGGCAGCGCCTGGTCTGCTCTCGGAAGCGGCATGGACGGCGAGGTTCACGCGCTCGGAGTGCTCGGCACCGATCTTTACGCAGGTGGGTTCTTTCTGAACGCCGGCGGAGTCTCGGCCCAGCACGTCGCACGCTGGGACGGGTCGGCCTGGTCGGCCCTCGGCAAGGGAACCAACTCCGACGTGCGCTCCCTGGTCGCGATCGGTACGACGCTCTACGCCGGAGGCCTTTTCACGACTGCGGGCGGCAACGCAGCCAATCGCGTCGCGAAATGGGACGGCACCGCGTGGTCGGCCCTCGGCAGCGGTCTCAACGGATCGGTCACATCGCTCGCCGTCGTCGGCACCAACCTGTGCGCCGGCGGATATTTCACCACTGCCGGAGGCTCCGCTGCGGCGCACGTCGCGAGCTGGGACGGCAGCTCGTGGTCCGCGCTTGGCAGCGGGACGGATGGCGGCGTCGAATCCCTCGCCTCGTCGGGTTCGACCCTTTATGCGGGCGGCGCCTTCGCTACCGCCGGCGGGACTTCGGCGAGCAACGTCGCACGCTGGAACGGATCGTCGTGGTCGGCGCTGGGCAAAGGTACGAACAGCGACGTGCTCGCGCTGCTGGTTTCGGGAACCGACATTTATGCCGCCGGCTCGTTCACGACGGCCGGAGGCGCGAGCGCAGCGGGCATCGCGAGGTGGAACGGCTCGTCATGGACGACGCTCGGCGCCGGCGCGGACGGCAACGTCGAGGCGCTGGCCGCCGTCGGCTCGACGATCTACGCGGGAGGAGACTTCACGTCGGCCGGCAGCGTGTCGGCAAGCGGCATCGCGGCGTGGGACGGATCGGCGTGGTCGACGCTCGGGGTCGCCAGCGGCGCGGGGATGAACGACAGCGTCGAAGCCCTCGCGGTCGTCGGCTCCACTCTGTACGCGGCCGGATATTTCACGTCGGCAGGAGGAACCGCAGCCAACCGGATCGCCAGCTGGAACGGACTGGCGTGGTCGCCGCTCGGCAGCGGCCTTGACGGGCCGGTGTTCTCGCTCGCCGTGATCGGCACCGACCTGTACGCAGCGGGAAGCTTCACGAGCGCCGGTGGAGTTTCGGCCAGCCGCGTCGCGCGCTGGAGCGGCTCGGCCTGGTCGGCCCTCGGCAAGGGAACCAACAACGACGTCTACGCGCTCCTCGCGATCGGCACCAGCCTGTATGCGGGCGGCGCGTTCACGAGCGCCGGCGCCACGTCCGTCGGTTCCATCGCGAGGTGGAACGGCAGCTCCTGGCTCGCGCTCGGCAGCGGCGTCGACAATGCCGTGTCCTCGCTCGCGGCAATCGGCAGCGATCTTTACGCCGGTGGTCCGTTCCTGAACGCGGGCGGCGCACCGGCCAATCACGTGGCGAAATGGAACGGCAGCTCCTGGTCGCCGCTCGGTTCCGGAACCGCCAGCGCCGTCGATGCGCTCGCTGCGGTCGGCAGCGACCTGTACGCAGGCGGGAATTTCGCAACCGCAGGCGGCATATCGACCGGTCCGATCGCACGCTGGGACGGGAGCGCGTGGAACGCTGTCGGCAGCAGCGTCAGCAGCCTGGTTTCGTCGCTGTTCGCGAGCAGCTCCGATCTTTACGTCGGAGGCTTCTTCACTTCCGCCGGCGGAGCGCCCGCGGCCCACGTCGCGAAATGGGACGGTACCGCCTGGAGCGCGCCCGGCAGCGGAACCACGGCGAACACCGCCGCGTTCGCGCTGCTCGATGGAGGCCTTTTTGCCGGCGGCGATTTCCAGGGCGCAGGCGGCAACGCCTCGTCGTTCGTCGGCCTGTTCTATACCGGCACCTGTGGCAACGGCATCGTCGATGCGGGCGAAGCATGCGATCCCATCGCTTCGGGTTCCTCGAGCTGCTGCAACACGACGACGTGCCAGGTCGCGACGAGCACCCAGGTCTGTCATCGGAAGATCGGCCCCTGTGACCAGAGCCAGACCTGCGACGGATCGACCGCCACGTGTCCGTCGACCTCTTTCCTGCCGACGACGACGGTCTGCCGCTCGGCCGCCGGAGTTTGCGACGCGGCGGAAACGTGCACCGGCACGAACGCCTTCTGCCCCGCCAACGCGTTGCGGGATGCGTCGACGACGTGTCGCGCAGCCGCCGGTGCCTGCGATCTCCCCGAGACGTGCACCGGGACTTCGTCGTCCTGTCCCGCCAACGCGTTCGTCGCATCGACGGTGCTGTGCCGTCCGTCGGCGGGAATCTGCGATGCGGCGGAGAGCTGCACCGGCTCGAGCGCCGCCTGCCCTGCCGACGTGCTCACTTCGTCGTCGACTGTCTGCCGCAGCGCCGCGGGCCCCTGTGATGCCGTCGAGAAATGCACCGGCTCGACGGCGACGTGTCCGGCAGATCTATTGGCGTCGCCCTCTGTCGTGTGCCGCGCGGCAGCGGGTGCCTGCGACGTTGCCGAAACCTGCACCGGCACGGCCATTGCCTGTCCCGGGAATTCCTTTGCGACCCCCGCAGTCGTTTGTCGCGCGGCGGCGGGAATCTGTGACGTGGCCGAGAGCTGCACCGGAACCGCGGCGGCCTGTCCTGCCGACATCTTCGTCCCCCCAGCCACCGCCTGTCGCGCGGTAGCGGGAATCTGCGACGCGGCCGAATCGTGCACCGGCACGAGCGCTGGCTGTCCGGTCGATTCGTTCCTTGCGACATCCGTCGTCTGCCGTCCTTCGGGCGGCGCCATCTGCGACAGCTCGGAGAACTGCACCGGAAATTCGGCCGCGTGTCCCGCCGACACGTTCGCTTCATCCAACGTCGTCTGCCGCGCGGCAACCGGCGCCTGCGATCTCGTCGAAAAATGCACCGGCACATCGTCCGTCTGCCCGGCCGACGTGCTGGCTCCTTCAACGACCACGTGCCGCGCATCGCTCGGAATCTGTGACATCGCCGAAAG
>DASXOZ010000021.1 GCA_036493895.1 Candidatus Binatia bacterium
TGCGGCAGCTCATCGAGGCTCGTCTTGCGGATGAAGCGGCCGACGGCGGTGACGCGCGCGTCGCCCTTGGTGACGAGATTTGCCGCATTGGCGTCGCAGCGGTCGACGTACATCGAGCGGAACTTGAAGATCTCGATCAGCTCGTTGTTGAAGCCATGTCGCTTCTGCCGGAACAGCACGGGCCCGGGGCTGTCGAGCTTGATCGCCGCGGCGACCGCCAGCATGACCGGGGCCAGCAGCAGCAACGCCAGCAGGGCGACGGCCTTGTCGAAGAGCCATTTCGCGACGGTGCCCCAGTCGGCGATGGGCTTTTCGAGCAGATCGATCATGGCGACGTTGCCGACGTGCGAGTAGGTGTCGCGGGTAAAGCGCAGCTCGGTTGCGCGCGCGGGGATCTTCACCTCAGCCGGCAGCACCGACAGCAGGCGCGCCAACTGCACGAGGCGGCGCTCCGCGGTGATCGGCAGCGCGATGATCACGATGTCGAGCCGGGTCTTGCGCGCGAACTGGACGAGATCGCTCAAGCCGCCGAGACGCGGATAGCCGGCGACGATGCGGTCGACGCGATCGTCTCCGCGGTCGTCGAAGACGCCCATGATCCGCACGTCGCTGTCGAGGTCGACCTCGAGCTCATCGATGAGCGTTTCCGTGATGGTGCCGCCACCGTAGATGGCAGCGCGGCGGAATAGTCGCCCTTGGCGGGTCCAGTGGTGCACGACCGTGCCGACGGCAAAGCGCTCAGCGATGAGCGCAACCGCGCCCGCCGCATACCAGAGCGCGAACCAGACGCGGGAGAACTCGTGTCCCACTTTGAGAAAGAACAATCCCGCAATGAGCAGCGCAAACGCCGCGGTCCAGCCGAGGAAAACGCGCGGCATATGACGGATGAAGGAGGTTAATGCCGGCAGGGAGTAGAGCTGGAGGAGCTCGAACGCCGCGACCGTCGTGAGGGCCATACCGATCACGGCGATGAGGAAGGCAGCGTTGCTGACGACGATCGGCTCGTCGACGTACAGAAGCGCTATCGCAAGCCCGAGCGCGACGATGATGGCGAAGTCGAAGGCGCGCACGGCACCGCGGATCACGACCATCGAGACGAGGCTCGATTTGTCGTGGAAGCGGAAGTCCGCAAGCCGTGGAATCTGGGTTGGCAGTGCTTCGGCGCAGGACGCGCTTTGCTGGGTGGAAGCTCTCTCGACGTGCAGCATTTGTGGGGGGCTCTTTACTGGTTTGCCCCATCAAACGCACACATCGTGCCACCGGCCCGTCGGCTGGCTACATGCTCGTTTAGGTTTGTCGTTAAGGTTAGCGGGTCCGATCTGCCGCGTGCCCGTGCGCCGCGTAGAAGTCGAGCACGGCAGCCGTCGTCGCACCAATAGCGAAGCGCTTCTGCACCGTCTGCTGCAGCCGCAGCGCACGCGCCTTTGCTGTCCCGGGATCGTCGAGAAAGGTTTGCAGGGCGCGAGCCAGCGCCTGGACATCGCCCGCTGGGAGCAACGGCGTATCGGACCCTGCAACGATCTCCGGAATGCCGCCGACATCGGTCGCGATCAGCGGCAGTTGGGCGGCGGCCGCCTCCATCACGATGAAGGGCAGGCTTTCGGCGCGCGACGGGATGACGATCGCGCGCCCACGGGGGAAGGCCTGCGCTGCCGGGAGCGGCCCGGGAAAGGTCACGGCGCCGGTCAACTGCAGCTCCTCGGCCAGGCGCTCGAACGCCTCGCGATCCGGCCCCGCGCCGACGATGACGGCGGAAACCGGCCGCGCGCTCTTAACCTCGGCGAACGCGCGCAGCAGCACATCCACCCCTTTGAGCTGGCGCAGCTCGCCGACGAACAGGAAGTCGGCCGCATCGGCCCGGGGCTCATGCGTGCCGAAATCGGATGGCTGCAGGCCGTTGGTGATCACCGCGGTCGGGGCAAGGCCAGCCCCGACACGCCGCTCGTACTCGCGGCGGATGTAGTCGCTTTCGAAAATGAGCCCGTCGGTGAAGCGGGCGAGCAC
>DASXOZ010000022.1:0-107500 GCA_036493895.1 Candidatus Binatia bacterium
CAGACAGGTGCAAGCCGCGGGTATGGCGGAGGCGAAGGATTTCCTCGCCGCCCATCCGCTGCGCTACGTGGTCGCGCCCGCCGCCCTGATCGCCGGAACCACGCTCGCGTACGTGATCTGGCAGGAACAGGAGCCGACGCGCTGGATCAACTTCCTCTTCACGGTGTGGCTGCTGTGGCACTACCAGAGGCAGAACTGGGGAGTGCATTCGTTCGTGACGCGGGTCGTCAGCCACGGGTCGGCCACCACGATCGAAGAATGGATCCTGCGCCTGGCGGTGGTGGGCGGCATCATCGGCGGAATCCGCAGCGCACACTTCGGTGCGGGCACGGAGCTCGAACAGTGGGCGGCCCCGGCGTTTGCGATGGGTACGCTGATCACCGCGGTTATACCCGTCCTTCTTGTCATTGCGGTTGCCCGCGTCGCAGCGCTTCGCGAGGCGCCGCTGCGTCTGGCGTCGCTGCTCATGGGGGCCTGCTTCTTCCTTCCCGTGTTCTTGTTCGACGATCCGAAGAGCGCGGTGGCAACCTATGCGCTTGCCCACGGTCTTCAGTACCAGGTCTTCATGTCGTACGTGGCACGCTCGACGTCCGCGCCGACACCTCCGGCATCGCGTCCTGTAAGGCCTGGCCTGATCACGCTCACCGCGTGCCTCGTCGCCGTCGGATACTTCCTCAAGCAGGGTGGAGACTACGGGCTCATGCAGAAGTGGCACCTGCTGCCGGTGTTCGGGCTGACCCTCGGCGCGACGATGGCGCACTTCGTGATCGACGCCGGCATCTGGAGGCTGCGCGACGAGTTTCCGCGACGCTACATCGGCGCCGCGTTTCCTTTCCTTCCGCGCCGCGCCGGGTAAGTCGCGCCTCCCGGCGCGGTCAGCAGCCGCTCCGTCAGATGCCGTCAGCCGCTGCGCCGCCAGGCGCCGTCAAATCGAAAAGGACCCGAATAGCGCGTCCAGATCGCGCGCCGACGCCACTGCTTCGACCTGCTTCTTTTCGTCGCCTGCAAGTGCGCTCCAGCGCGCGCACAGGTCGCGCCACGAACGCGCCTGGAAGCTCTTGGCAACACTGCGGAACCGGTGCCCCAGAATCTGCCCGTCGTACAGGTTCCTGCCGGCGTCGAACGCTTTTTCATTGAAGAGGCGATCCCTGCGCTCCTGCGCCTCTCGGACGGCTGCGGCGTTCTGCTGCATCAGCGGCACGAAGGTTTCGAGGATCGTGCGAAGCAGCGGCCCGAGCGCATCGTCGATCGCGAGTGTCCCTTCGCTCGAGGCATGCCGTCCGTCGCGGATCGATTCCAGCCATCGAGCTGTCCTCGGCGCGAGCGCCTGAAGTCGGCGCGCAGCAAGCGAGTCGGTAAGGTTCATCGAGAGCTGTCCGTACGCGCTGGCATCGGCGATGGTGAAGCACTGGCCGAGCAGGAACGGCCGATGCGCAAGGATCTCCTCGATCGCGCAGAGATAACGTTCCCACGAACGCTCGAGCAGCTCGTGCGTAGGCGGGAACCCTTTGCGCGACGGAGGCGTCAGGGCGGCGGGCACTCCCGTCATTGCGAATCCCTGCGGCGCGACGCTGAACAGGTAGGGAAGGCGCCGCACCTGGCGGCGCGCGAACCAGCGCGCAAAGGGCGTTTCGATTCCCGGCGGCAGAAGGCGGGAATATTCGCGCGCGAGGCGCCGCCCGGGCTCATCGTTGTCGGCAGCGGCCAGCTTCCACCGGTTGTGGTGGACCATGTAGAGGCCGTATTCGTCGAATGCCTCGTCGATGAGGCACGCGACGAAGCAGGCTGCGGGTTCCGCCGGGACCAGCGGCGCCCGCGTGCCTGGATGATGCTCGTCGAGCCACACGGCCAGCGCCGACGAATCGTAAAGAACATCGCCGTCGGCAGCGACGAGGAACGGTACGGCGGGATATTCGTCGAGAGGATCGTTCGCAGGGGGCCGCAGCGCGCTGCGCCGGCGGACGGCACGGCTGACGGAGCCGGCCGTTCGCAGGTTTTCGAGGCGGCTGCCGTCGCGGGGCAGCCGGCGCCACGGCACTCCATGGAATGCCAGCATCGACTCGAGCTTGAGCAGGAACGGCGACAGTTCGGGTCCCCAGACGATCAGAGGGCTCGCGGCCACGGCGCGACCGTGCCTGAAAGGCGAAACACTCGCCACTGCCGGCATGCCTGCGGCATCGGCGTCGCGGTCTGCCGGGAGCGTGCGGGTGGCTTCGCCGGCCGCGACGCCGGCCGGTCAGCGTCTTGCACCGCGCCCGCCAGTGCTTAATGAATAGAACGCGGGGAGGAATACGCGATGTTCTGGGTCTGGCTCCTGCTCGGGGTGGTCCTGGTCTTCTTCGAGCTTCACCATCTTGCGTTTTACGCGATGTTCGTCGCCGCCGGCGCTTTCGGCGCCGCAGTGGTTGCGGCCGTCGATCCGTCGGCCACGACGCTGCAGGGAATCGTCTTCGTTTCGGTCGCGGTCGCGGGGGTTGCGGCTGTTCGCCCTTACGTCAGCAAGGCATACGAGCGGCGCCACCCGGGCGGCGAAGGGGTGCGCGGCGTGCATGGTGGATTTGTCGGGCAGCGTGCCTTCACTCTCGACGTGGTCGGCGATACGCGTGACGTGGGTCACGTGCAGTTGGCCGGCGAGCGCTGGCTCGCGATCTGCAAGGGTGGGGATAGAATCCCGCCAGATACTGCAGTTGTTGTCGCGGCCGTCGAAGGCACGACGTTCGTCGTGGTTCCGGAGCAGGAGTACCTGGCGGCGGGCGCACAGATCCGCTGACGAAAGGAATCAGTCATGGAATTTCCGATTGGCCTCATGGTTCTCGGCGTCCTGGTTCTCCTGCTGCTGGCCGGGTTCGGCCAGATGGTCAACATCATCCAGCAGGGCGAGGTTGGTGTCGTCAAGCGGCTCGGACAGTACCGCAAGACGCACGGGCCTGGCCTTGTCCTCATCGCGCCGTTCATTGACGACTTGCAGCGCGTCGACATGCGCGAGTTCCCGCGGCCGGGTGATCGCCAGGAAGTCATCACGAAAGACAACGTCGTCGTCACCGTCAATGCGACGATCTTCACGCAAGTCGTCGATGCCAAGGCGGCGTTGTTCAGCGTCGCCAATTTCGATATCGGCATCGATGCGCTGGCGCGCACGGCGTTGCGCTCCGTCATCGGTACGATGACGCTCGACCAGGCGCTGTCCGAGCGCGAGCGCATCAACACCGACGTCCAGCAGCAGATGGAAGTCGTCACGGACAAGTGGGGCATCCGCATCAGCCGCATCGAGATCGTCGAGATCGCGCCGCCGCCCAACATCCTGCAGGCGCTTGCGCTCGAAAAGCAGGCCGACCAGGAAAAGCGCGCGAGCATCCTGCAGTCGCAGGGACGCCAGCAGTCGGCCATCAACGTTGCCGAGGGCGATGCCCAGGCCAACATCCGCAAGGCCGAAGGCGAGAAGCAGGCTGCGATCCTGCGCGCAGAAGGCAATCGCCAGGCGGCCATCCTGGAGGCCGAAGGACGTTCGCAGGCGATC
The DNA here is from genome assembly GCA_036493895.1 of Candidatus Binatia bacterium. Taxonomy (NCBI): domain Bacteria; phylum Candidatus Binatota; class Binatia (SeqCode); species Binatia bacterium. The sequence goes on from DASXOZ010000022.1 coordinate 3,518, forward strand.
CGGGCCGTGTACGGCGCAATCCTGGAGGCCAATCCCGATCCTCGCGTCGTCGCGATTCTCCAGCTCGAGACGCTCGCAAAATTCGCCGACAGCGACAATGCCAAGCTGATCGTGCCCTACGAAAGCGCCGCGCTGCTCGGCGCCGCGCAATCGCTGCGCTCGGTGCTCGAAGCGGTCCCGCGACTGGAAGCAGGTGCGAAGTAGTGCGTTGGAACTCCCGGGATCACGTCCCCGGGCGCCGGCGGCCCAGTGGCCAGACTACTTGTGACTCGACCGAAACGGGGTCAGGCGCAGCCGCTGCCTGACCCCGTTTCGTTCAATTGCCCTTCGCCTTGAGATGTCCCGCATCGTTGCGAGTCGCGCTCGCAAAATCGCTCTCCCAGCATGGATCGTCGTTCGACTGGAGCTGGACGACCAGCGGTAGATTCGACGCCGGCAGAGGCGGGAGCTGGAGCAGCGCACCGTGTCCGTCGATGGCGATGCTCGCCTTGCCGTCATCGCCCGCCATCAGGCGCGCATCGGAAATTCCCGAAGGCTCGCCCGTCGCGCTCGCGAAAGTGAGCCCGCGCGATCCGCTCCGCCAGCAGGTGCCGGAAGCGCAGTCGTCGTTCGAGGGCAGCACGGCCTGGCTCAGCGCCTGGCCGTTGCCGTCATAAACGCACAGCGCGTAACTCGTCGACGCCGTCGGCTCGCCGAAATCGGTGGCCGTCGTGGCCTCGCCGGCCAGCCATTTCCAGGCGAGACGCGCCTGTCCGGGCACGGCGCCCGAAGCGATCGAAAGTCGCGCGGCTCCGGTCTTCACGCTGCGCCTGCAGTCGCTTCGCGGCCCGACGTCGCAGCCGCCGGACGAAGCGATCGTATAGGTGTGAGCTCCGGCGGAGACGGGGATCTGGACGCCGTCGCGATCGACGACTGCGCCTGCCAGCGGCGCATCGTCCTCGGTCACCGTCGCCGACGAAGGGAAGGATCCGTCCATGGCTAGCGTCGAATCGGCGTCGCTGGTCGAATGGATGACCAGCGTTCGCCCCGGGTGAAGCGACGCGCGCGCGACATCGATGCGCACCGACGACAGGTTTGTCAGCGCAAGATCGAGGATGTTCTCGACGGGAATCGCCGGCGGGTCGCCCCAACTGCGGTTTACTTCCGCGTAAGAGAGCGGAGCGACGACGCCTGCGCCGTTTCCGGCAGTGCTCGAAGGGTCGCCGAGCCCGAAGCCGTGGCTGATCGCGTCCACGACGCCTTTGGCAGTCGAACCGGAGGACACGTCGGCCACACGCACGCCGGAGACCCAGTACGCATGGTCGTGCACGAGCCCGAGCGTCGTATCGTCGGCGCCCGGCACGTACGCGAACGTCACGTGAGGCGGATTGCGGTCGACTTTCGCGTCGCCGAGGAAATCGGCTGCCATCGGGTAGTTGTCGACGAGCGCGAGCGCCAGGTGGTCGCACGGCGCGAACACGAGGAAGCGGAAGCGATAGCCGAGCTGGTCGAAGCCCTGGATCCCGTATTCGGGCGCACCGAGATTCTGCGCGCGCGGACCGACCAGCGGCACCAGCTCATCGGTGCTCGCCGCAAGGTTGAGGTACGGAAGGTTGCGCGCGTTCTCGAGCCACAGGTTGGTCAGCGTCGCATCGGCGGTCTGCAGCGTGGTGCCGAAATCGTCGCCGCGGTAGCTGCCGGTCGGAGGCGCCGGCGGAATCCAGATGCCTTCGCCCGGCGGACCCACCTGCGAGAACGCCTTCGCGAACAGGTCCGGATACAGCGTGCCGAGGCGGTAGGTCGCGTAGCCGCCCATCGAGTAGCCGCTGATCGCCATGCGGTCGGGATCCAGCGTGAAGTGCGACGCCACGTCGTTCCACATCTCGAAGACGTCGTACTCGGCCTCGTGCTCGTACCAGCCGTCGTCGCCGCGCGACAGCGACGTGGCGACCAGGCTGCCGCGCTGCTCGCCGATCTGCTGCGTCATGTTGGTGCCGTTGTACTGCCAGTAGTGCTCGGACAACGAGTGCAGGTTCAGCAGGAACGGCGCCTTCGTGCCCGGCACGTAGGTCGTCGGAACGTACAGCGAATAGGGCTGCAGCTGGCCGAGATAGCCGGGGAAGCTGTTGAGGTCGCGACCCTCGCCGACGTGAAGGCGGCTTGCGAACATGCGCACCGTGGTGCCGCTCGCCGGCACCGTCGTCGAATTGGCGTGCGAGTCGAGGGCATCGAAGTCGATGTCGTGGGCGTACGTGGTCGGCGCGTGGTTGCGGATCGCAACGGCCTGGCCTGCATCGGGTGGAACGTCGGAGGACAGCACCGCCTCGTCGAAGCGGAACGCGAGGTTGTAGATGCCCGACGGCAGCGGATCGAGAGGCCCGGCGCCGCCGCCCTGGGTTGCCGACGCGGTGATCGTCGGCTTCAGCCATCCTCCGCTCGCCGAATCGTGGAGGCCGGTTGCGAGCGTGGTGCGCCAGGTACCGTGAGGGTCGGAGACGCTGCGCGGAACGACTGCCGTGATCTGGTTGGCTTCCAGGTCCACCGTCACGATGACGGGCGTCGTGACCACGCCGGTCGCGGTCAGGCGCGAGTATTCGCCGCCGGTTCCCCAGACCGTCAGCACTTCGTCGGTGCCGGGGAAGGTCGCGCCGGGATCGCGCGGCAATGTGGAGAAGCCGGTTGCCGTGTTGCGGTCGGTGTCGAAGGCAACGGCGATGATCGTCGTATCGGCGACCAGCAGCGTGTTCAGCGTGAAGCGGTAGGCGACGTCGACCGGGGTCGGCGCGATGCGGAACTCGACGAGGTCGGCCGCGTTGTTGCCGTAACGGCCGAAGTCGGAAGGGTAGGTGACGTCGCCGGTCATCTCCGACAGGGGCTCGGCGCCTTTGCCGTCGGTGTCGCTGCCGTAGTCGTCGTAGAGGAAGTCCTGGTACAGGTACTCGCCGTCGACGTAGGCCTCGTTCCCCGACACGAGCAGCGGCGGGGCTTTGAAGCGGGGGTCGCGGTTCTCGAGCTGGGGGGCCGGCGGGGCCGGGGCGTAGAGGACGTCGGGGCCGGGGCGAGCACCGCTTCGGACAGATGGCAGGGAGTCTTCCGGCAGGCCGGCCGCTGCCCGGGTCGCAAGCAAGGCCAGCGCGGCAGATGCAAAGCAAAACGCGAAATACGTTTTGGAATTACTTGATTTTACGGCCGAACGCGTAGGGCGGATGTGGGCGACGAACAAGGCCATGGCTTGCTCCCCGTAGAACGGCCGAAACGTCGCCCACCGCGAGCCGGCCTTATCTACAATGATGTTTGCAAGCTACCGTAGCGCCCCTCGCGACGCCCCGCAAGACGTTTGGGGTCAGGCACCACAGGAATGGGGTCAGGCACCAGAGGAATAGCGCCAGGCACCAGCGCGCCGCAAGCACCGGCGCACCGGTCCCTGTCCCGAATTTCTCAGCTTCCGTGCGCAGCGGGTACGGGGATGCGGCTGACGGTGCGGTTGCGGCCCCAGTGATGGCCGGCCGTGTTCTCGAAGAACGTCGGTCGCTGCGCGAGCACGCGGGTTTCCAGCCAGAGACGCTTCAGATGGCGCACGGCACCGCCGGTCCTGTCGTCGCAGTACGCAGTGCGGCCGTGCAGCACGTGGAAGTTATTGATGAACTGCATGTCGCCCGGCCTCAGCTCCATCGCCACGTGGTGGCGCGGCTCGTTGGCCATGGCATCCATCGTCGAGAGGGCTTCGCGTGCCCGCGGCGTGAGCCTCGGCGCATCGGCATGGCGCTGGGACGCGAGGATGTACGGAAGGATGCAGCGCACGAACAGGCGCCCGTCCATTTCGGTGAACACCGGCAATGCGTACCAGGCCTGGTGGCCCGGGATCTGTTCTCCGCGGTAGTCGTACGGCTGGGGCTCGTACAATTCGGCAGCAAGCTCGGGATGCTCGCGCACGAGGCGGTTGTGGATGGCCACCGAGTTCGCGATCGTCGAAAGGCCTCCGGAGATTCCGTTCTCGAGGCACATCAGTCCGACCAGATCGGAGCCGTCGCAGTGGAAGGGCAGCGCCATGCCGCCGATCTCGTTGCCTCGTGCCGTAGGGTCGTCGTAGGTCTTGCCCTGGTCGGTGACGTCACCGAGCATGTGCCCGTGCTTGTTCTGGGGCCAAGGCGTTCCCAGGTGCATGCCGATTCCCCAGTACAGCATTTCCATTTCGCCCTGGGTGTAGCGATGCCGGTCGATGCCGCGGAGGCGCACGAAGCCGCGCCCGCCGATCAGCTCGCGCTCGATGCGCGCCAGGCGCGAGGCCAGCACGGGGAGCGGAAATTCCTCGCGCGAGATGTCGAGGACGTCTTCGGAGACCGTCAGGGCGAGGCGCAGCGCCGAGTCGAGCTCGTCGAGCTCGGCCGCCGTAAACGTCTCGGTCCACAGCGATTCGTCGGCAACGTCGTCGGCCAGCCATTCGCAGCTTCGTTCGAGTGGTCTCATCGCATCCTCAAGCCGAAGGCGCCGATCTCGGTCCGCGCACGAGGCGGCCAGGCAGCGCGCTGGTGGGCTGGCCATCCACGTAGGTGACCTCGCCGGAGACGATTGCGTAGCGGTAGCCTTCGACTTTCTGCATCAGGCGGCCGCCGCCGGCCGGAAGGTCGCGAACGATGCGCGGCGCGCGAAGGCGCAGCCGGTCGTAGTCGATGATGTTGACGTCCGCCTTGAATCCGCGCGCGAGCACGCCGCGGTCGCAGAGGCCGACGGCGCGCGCCGTGTCGCGAGTGTGCCATTGAATCACCGTTTCGACGGGAAGACGCGCGCCGCGGCGCCGGTCGCGGGTCCAGTGCGTCAGCATGTGGGTCGGAAAGCTCGCATCGCAGATCGTGCCGAGGTGCGCGCCGCCGTCGCCGAGCCCGAGCACGGTGTCGGGATGCTGCATCATCGCGAGCGACGCCTCGAGCGATCCCTCCGAATAATTGAGGAACGGGAAGTACAGCAGCGCGTGCCCGCCGTCCTCGAGCATGCGGTCGTAGGCGTACGCTGCAGCTCCCACGCCGTCGCGTGCGGCCCGAGCTGCGATGCTGCACTCGGGCTCCTGCTCGTAATCGGGCGGATCGCCGAGCAGGAAGATCTTGTCGAACTGCATCAGCATCTTCGCGCCGGCGCTGAACCGCCCGGCCTCGACGTCAGCCAGGATCAGCTCGCGCATCTCCGGCCGCGCCATCTCGGCAAGGCGCTCGGCAAGCGCAAGTCCGGCCAGGCGGCGGTAGCTTTCGCAGCCGACGAAAGGATTGAGCGTGGCTTCGAACCCGAGCATCAGGCCGACGGGGCGCCCCGCGACCTGCGCGAGAAGCGGCAGCCCCTGCTCGGCGAGCGAATGAATCCACGCGAGCACGAGGCGCCATGCATCGGGATTCTGGTCGGCCTGGGCAAGCGACACTGAAAGCGGTCGTCCGGAGCTGCGGCACAGCCCTTCGAGCAGCGCCAGCTCCTGGGCCGTATCGCGAAAATCGGTGACGAACTGCAGCACGCCGGCGCCGGCCGCCTTCAGCCCCGACGCGATTCCGGCAAGCTCGCCCGCGGCAGCGGTCAGTGTCGGGGTGGGCTTTCCGTCGCTGGTGCGGTGGTTGACAGTGCGCGACGAGCTGAAACCGAGCGCTCCGGCTTCGATCGCTTCGCGCGCAAGACGCGCCATCTCGGCGATCTCGTCATCGGTCGCGTCCTCGAGGCGCGCCGCGCGCTCGCCCATCACATAGACGCGAAGGGGTGCATGAGGCAGCTGGGCGGCAAGATCGATGTCGTGGCGCCTGGCCTCGACGGCATCGAGGAACTGCGGAAACGTCTCCCAGTTCCAGGCCAATCCTTCGTCGAGCACGACGCCGGGAATGTCCTCGACGCCTTCCATCAGCCTGATCAACAGCGAGTGGTGTTCGGGTCGGCACGGCGCGAAGCCGACACCGCAGTTGCCCATGACCGCGGTGGTGACTCCGTGCCACGACGTCGGCGCGATCCTGTCGTCCCATGTGGCCTGGCCGTCGTAGTGCGTGTGGATGTCGACGAAACCCGGGGTGACGAGAAGGCCGCGTGCGTCGATCTCTTCACGTCCGCTGCCGGCGACTGTCCCGACTTCGGCGATGACGCCGCCTGCGATCGCGAGGTCCGCTTCCCGCGAAGCGGCGCCGGTGCCGTCGACGACGGTTCCGCCGCGAATCACGAGGTCCCAGTGCTTGCCGGTCATGTCGAACGAGCTTGCTATCCCGCCTTGCCGAAGTCCAGCCCGGCGCACGCGGGGCTCCGCAGCCTGCTAGCTAGACCCTGCCGTCGCAGCGATCGATGCAGAACTGCCGCGTGAGGAAGTAGCGGTGGTCGGTGCCATAGACGTCCTCGCACTTGCGGCGGCACCGTTCTTCCTCGTCGTGGGGCGCAGTCATGCGGTCCGCGTCCAGGCTGTATGTCTGCGTCATTGCGTAGGAGAAGAGCAGGATGCCCCAGACCCACACCGGCACCGCCGGAATGACGAACATCGCCAGCGAGATCACGCACATTGCGGCCAACGTAAGGACAAAGTCGAAGGACATGGAATCTCGGCCGGGCCCCGCATCCGGACGATACGCCGCCGCTGCCGCGGCACGCAAGCGCGGGCAAGCACAGGCAAGCGCAGGCAAGCGCAGGATGGAGGTGTTTTGCCCGGCGTCCTGCTAGCCTGAACGAATGAGTGACGACTCGGCTAACGCGACTTCCCGCGCGCGGGCAGCGCAGGTGCCCGCCGCCGGCGGGCCCCTGGCCGGACTGAAGGTCCTCGACTGCACCCACGTCATTGCCGGCGCCTGGTGCTCGATGCTGCTGGCGGACCTCGGGGCCGACGTCGTCAAGATCGAGCCCCCGTCGGGCGAGGTGACGCGCGGCCGCCTCGGCGATTTTCGCGCTTACGATTTCATCAACCGCAACAAGAGGGCCATCGCCGTCGACTTCGGCAATCCGCAGGGCGTGGCGACGCTCCATCGCCTGGCTGCCGGCGCCGACGTGTGGGTCGAGAACTATCGGCCGGGCACCCTGGATCGCGCCGGCCTCGGCTTCGAAGCCCTGTCGGCGATTCACCCGGGGCTCATCTATTGTTCGATCTCCGGTTTCGGCCACGACGGGCCGTATCGCGAGCGCGGCGGCTTCGATCTGGTTGCGCAGGCGATGAGCGGAGTGATGAGCTTCGTCGGCCAGCCTGGCGCCGAGCCGTCGTCGACCGGAGTTCCGATCGCCGATCTCAACGCCGGAACGTTCGCAGCGCTCGGCGTTCTCGCGGCGCTCGCCCACCGACACAAGAGCGGCGAAGGGCAGCACGTCGAGACGACGCTGCTCGAATCGGCGCTGGCCTATACCGTCTGGGAAACGGGCCTCTACTTGACGCTCGGCGAAGTGTCGAGGCCTGCCGGCTCCCGCCACCGCCTTGCGGCTCCGTACGAAGCGCTTCGCACCGCCGACGGCTCCGTCGTCGTCGGCGTCAACAACCAGAAACTGTGGCAACGCTTCTGCACCGCGATCGGCGCAGAGGAGCTTCGCGAAGATCCGCGCTTCGAGAACAATTTCGTTCGCATCGTCCACCGCGAAGAGCTGAGGAGCGAGATCGAGCGTCGTCTCGCGTCGGCGTCGAGCGAGCATTGGATCTCGCGATTTGTCGAGAACGACGTTCCGTGCGGTCCGATCCTCCGCATCGACGAAGCGCTCGAGGATCCCCAGGTCGCCGCGCGCGGTGTCGTCGTGCGGGTAGGGGACCGGCAGTTTCTCGGAAGTCCGATCCATCTGTCGCGCACGCCGACTTCGGTCTCGCGAGGTCCGGCCGAGGTTGGCGAGCACACGCGCCAGGTGCTGCTCGAATCGGGGTTTGCCGGCGCCGAAGTCGAGGCGCTGCTCGAAAGCGGAGCGGTCGCCGAAGGGAGAAAACCGTGAGCGGTACCGTGCACTGCAGCCGTCCCCTCGAACACGTGATGCTGCTGGAGATCGACAATCCGCCGCGCAACACGCTCGGTCGAGCGATGCGCGAGCAGATGCGCGGCCACCTTCACGCAGCGGACGCCGATTTCACCGTGCGGGCCGTCGTCGTCTCGGGGCGCGGCAAGGCGTTCTGCAGCGGGGACGACTTGCGTGAAGAGCTCGAGGCCCTCGGAGAGCGCGGCAGCCGCGGCGGCAACCTGCTCGATTTCGCGTCACTGCTCGAGCAGGTCGAGCAGCTTCGCGTGCCGGTCGTCGCGGCGATCGGCGGCTGGTGCGTCGGCGGCGGCGTCGAGCTGGCTCTTTGTTGCGACGTGCGCATCGCATCGACGCAGGCGCGCTTCGTCTGTGCAGGCGTCAACGTCGGCTTGATGGCCTCGGCCTATCGCCTGCCTCGCCTGATCGGGCTCGGGCCGGCGCGCCACCTGCTGCTGACCGGTTCGCCGGCCGATGTCGCCTGGGCCCGCGCCTGCGGGCTCGTCACGGCCGTGCACGCGGACGACGAGCTGGCCGGCGAGGCGCTCGTGATCGCTGCTCGCATCGCATCGCGCGCCCCTCTGTCGGTCGAAGCAAGCAAACGCGTTTCGGGGCTCGCGCTCGACCTCGATCCCGAAAAGGGACGCGAGGCCCAGGGCCGCGAGCTCGCGACGCTGCTGCAGAGCAGCGATCACGTCGAGGCGGTGCGGGCCTTTCTCGAAAAACGCGACCCGAAGTTCACGCGCAGCTGAGCTCAGCCTGCCGAGCCTTCGTGGCGAACGCCGAAACGCTGGCGATAGCGCGCCAGCAGCGGCTCGATGCCGGCGGCCGAAAGCCCGAAATCGCCGAGCGAGTAGCGGTGGGTGCCGTACTTGTGCTGCGGGTTGCCTTCCCTCGTCGTCTGCATGCGCCCGCGCACCGGCGTGGTGAAAGGCAGGCCGAGCCGGTCGTAGAGAGCCTGCACCGTCGGCAGCGGGTCGCCGATCAGGTCGTAATACGACACATCGACGAAACCTTCGTCGGCAGCCGCCTCGCGCACGTCGAGGCTGCGCTCGAGCATGCGCCCGATCTTGCGCGACCAGTGGGCGCCCACTTCGCGTGCATCGACATCGTCGCTGAAGATCCCGCGCCCGTGCCAGACCATGCTGCAGAACGACGCCAGCGTGCGCGTGGGATCGCGGTGCGTCTGCACGACGCGAACGCCGGGGAATACGCGCCGGAGCACGTCGAGGTACTCGAGGTGATGCGGCGTCTTGAGCACGAATCGGCGCGGCCCGTGCTGGTGCGCGAGCACGCGAAGCAGCAGCGCGAAGTAGCAGTACGCTTCGGTGTGGTCCTGGGCCTCGAGCCAGGCGGCATACGTCGGAACGTGCAGGGTCGCCTCGGGCGTCGTGCTCATGAACGCGTAGTCGAGAAGAAGCACGTCTTCCTCGGGCGCGTCCGCCTCGGCCGGATGGATGGCGAAGAAGGCCGGCGCCATGTATGCGAGCGCCTTTTCGCCGAAGCGTGCGCGATAGATACGCGGATCGGTGGCGAGCAGCGAGCGGCCGCCGGGAACCGGATCGAGCCCTTCCCAGGATAGGACCGGGCGAAGCTGTGGATCGCTCGCCATCAGGCGATGCAGCATCGTCGTGCCGGTGCGCTGCAGCCCGGCAATGACGACCGGCGGCTCGAGCTCGATCTCGCGGGCCTCGGGATGGTCGGCCAGGTAGCGGTGCACGCGCAGCCGTGTAGCGAGCGCGCCGACGAGGCGCGTCTTGGTGATCATCGCGCCGACCGGATGCAGGCGGGCTTCGTCGTCGATCGACGTGCAAAGTACCGTCAGCGGCTCGCGAAACGACTCGTCGCCGAAGTCGCTGAGGCCGCTGCGCCGCCTTGCGGCGGCCACCAGCTCGTCGACGTCGAGGCGGGCGGCCCTGCCACGACGTGCAAGAAAGGAATTGAGCGCCGCGATCGCGCGCGGCCGATACGGCCTCGCGGTCGCGAGCGAGGTCTCGCCAGTGGCGACTGCCGCAGCGCTCATTGGATCAGCGCTCGAGATCGCGCAGCTTGACGACGCGGGTCGACGGCTCGGGCGCAGTGGCGGCGCGGACCCAGCGAAAGCACATCGTGCCGAAGGCGTGTCCGGCGGTGTCGAGCCAGTTGTCGACGCCCGGATCGCGGTGGGCAACGACGATCCGCAGACTTCCGTCGGGCCGCAGCCGTGCCGACGCCTTGTTGATGGTGATGCGGTGATAGCGGTAGTCGAGCGACTCCATCCACCAGTTGTTGAGCTGGAAGTTCCAGTACTCGCAGTCGGGCGGCGTCGCTTCGATCACCAGCGCTTCGTCGTCGGCCAGTACCCAGTGGCTGTGGTAGTACGCGATGTTGGGGTCGCCGCCGAACATCCGCGAAAGGTCGGGATCGAAGCGCGGGAGCCTGTTCGAATGCTGCTCGAAGCCGCGCGCCCAGCCGGGAAAGATCATCGCACAGGCGCCGACGAGGCTGGCCGCGCTGGCAAGGCCGGCGTCGATTGACGCGGTAGTGAGCGGCGCCGGCGCGGCGGGCCCGCCGATGCGCTCGAGCGTCAGCTCGGCGCGGGTTTCGCGGGCGCGGTCGAGGAACGTCTGGCGGATGATCAGCGTGCCGTAGCCTTCGCCGATCGGCAGCCAGTTTCCGGGTTTGCGCCTCGCGCTGAGGAACAGCTCGAAAGTGCCGTCAGGGCGGATCTCCAGGTCCTTGGCTTCGAGGAACCCGGCGGGCGGCATTCCTGCGCCCTGTCCGTAGTGACCGACCTGGGTCGCGATGCTGAGATAAGCCACGGTGCCGCGGCTGCCGTGCAGGCGGTATTCGTAGTCGCCGTGCAGCGGTGCGTTCTCGTACCAATTGTCCGGATTGTCGGCGCCCATCTTGACGGTTTCGTGCACCGCGCGGCGCAGCACGGGAGCCATCGGATCGGAGAATTCGACGAACGTTTCGAGCGCGGCGCGCACGAGGCGCGTGAGGTAGCGGGTGCCTTCGGCGCGGCTCAGCGGATCGGCGGGCGTGTCGCTGGAAAAAATCGCGTCGCCGGCAGCAGCCAGTCTCTCGCAGAATTCCCGCCAGCTCGTGCCGTCGATCACCCGGCGGTCCTGTTCGGTTGTCGTCGTCGTCGTTTCGCTCATCGCGGCGATTGCTCCGGGCGGGGAAGGTGCGCGAGCAGCTCGCGGCTCGCGGCCAGCAGGCGCGCACCGACCTCGGCGTCCGCGCATGCCGGATCGGGGTCTTTCCTCGTCAGGATGTGCAGGTAACAGCCGGTCTGCTGTTCGAGATCCTTCGCGCAGGCGAGGTACTCGACGGTGGTCGCGGCGTCCTCGGGAGAACGGAAAAACGCAGACATCACGACGCCGAGCAGCGGTTTCATCCACGACGGCGCTTCGCGCGCGATGTCGCTGTTGACGGCGCCGGGACAGCACTGGTGCACGGCGGCGCGGCCGTCGAGCCGGCGTGCCAGGTGGCCGGCGTAGACGCTCATCAGCAGCTTGGTGTAGCCGTAGACACGCACGCCGGCGATGGGGCCGTACGGCTGGTAGTTGCCGAAATGGTCGAAATCGACCGGACCTGCGCCGCGATGCGTATCGCTGGAAACGAACACGATGCGGGGCAAGGGCGCCGCATCGGCGGACTGCGGAACTACGCCATCCGCAAGCAGGCGCTCGACGAGCGCGACGTTCGCCAGGAAATTTACCTGGAACATCAACTCCAGGCCCTGCGTCGTGCGTCTCGCCTCGCGCGGAACGATGCCGGCATTGAGAACGAGGAGGTCGACGCGCACGCCGTCACGAGCCAGCCCATCGCAAAGCGACGAGACGCTGTCGAGATCGGCAAGGTCGACCTGTCGCATTTCGACGGCGACCGATTCGCTGCGGCGGCGCACGATGTCGCCGGCTTCGGGGATGCCGCTGCGGCAGGCCATGATGACGCGGGCCCCTCGCCGGGCCAGTGCGACGCAGACCGCAAGGCCAAGGCCGCGGTTGGCTCCGGTCACGAGCGCCGTGCGTCCGTCGAGGCGCTCGTCACGGCGAAGCGGCGGCACCCGGCCCGCAGTGCTGCGCAGGTCGAGAAGTCCCTGCAACGTTGCGGAGAACGGATTCTTCATCTCGAAGCGGCCTGCGCGAGGCTCTCGCAGCGCACGACCAGGGCGTCGGTCATCGACGTGAATCCGTGTTCGAGGCGGGATCCGAGCAGCACCTGCACGAGGCCCGACATCCATCCCGAGAGCTCGAAGTGGGACGTGTACGACGTGCGCGCCGGCCCGATCGGTCGCAATTCGTGGCAGCGGCGACTCGTGATGGCCGACCCGGCCAGCCCGTAGCAGAAGCGCTCGCCGGCGACGTTCTCGAAGACCGTCTCGCGCTGGTTCTGCGAAAACCACGGGAACATCTGCACTTTCATGTCGATGGGATCGCCGGGTCTCAGGCTGGAGCGGCAACCTGGAACGAAAGGATTCCAGTCGGCGTAGGCGCCGAGGTCCGTCACGACGTTCCAGACGACGGAGACGGGGGCGGCGATCTCGCGTTCGAGGTGAATGACGACAGGCATGGGGCAGGGAATTAATACGGATCGCCCGCCAAGTGCGACCCCCGCTGTCCGGGACCGGTGATGGGCCGATTTGCGCAGGCGCGAAGACGCCCGCGGCCGACTTGCGCGGGTGCGAAGACGCCCGCGGCCGATGGCCCTACCCGCATTTTTCTTCCCGAAGCGCGCGGCTAGACTCGGCCGATGGGCGACATCGAGACCTTTCGACAGGAGACGCGGGCCTGGCTCGAGGCCAACTGCCCGGCGTCGATGCGCTTCGGTGCCAATGCGGGCGGCGGCAATCTTGCCGACGAGCTGGCCTGGGGCGGCAGGAAGGAGACTTACGCCAATCCGGAAACGAAGCTCTGGCTCGACCGCATGGCGTCGCGGGGCTGGACGGCACCGACCTGGCCAAAGCCATACGGCGGCGGAGGCCTGTCCAGGGAAGAGGCGAAGGTGCTGGCCGAGGAGATGCGCCGCATCCGCGCCAAGCCGCCGCTGATCGGGTTCGGACTTACGATGATCGGTCCCTTGCTGCTGCAGAGCGGCAATGAGGAGCAGAAGCTTCGCTTCCTTCCCGAGATCTGCCGCGGCGAGGTGCGCTGGTGCCAGGGCTATTCGGAGCCGGGCGCGGGCTCCGATCTTGCCGGACTGCAGACTCGCGGCGTGCGCGACGGCGACACGTGGACGATCAACGGCCAGAAAGTCTGGACGTCGTACGCCGACAAGGCCGACTGGATGTTCGTGCTCGTCCGTACCGAGTTCGAAAAACCCAAGCACGAAGGCATCACGTTCATGCTGATCGACATGGATCAGCCGGGAGTGACGGTAAAGCCGATCAAGCTCATCAGCGGCTACTCGCCGTTCTGCGAGACCTTCCTCGAGGATGCGCGCGTCGACCACGAGAACATCGTCGGCGGCATTGGCAACGGCTGGACGATGGCCAAGGCGCTGCTCGGCCACGAGCGCAGCATGATCAGCGAAGCGTTCAACGAGTCCGAGGAGCGCAACGAGCTGGTCGCGGCTGCGCGGCGCTACGTCGGCCAGGAAAACGGCGGTCGCATCCGCGACGGCGCGCTGCGCGACCGCATCTCCCAGCTGACGATGGACAAGACCTGCCTCGAGCTGACGCTGAAGCGCACCAAGGAAGCGGCCAAGCTCGGGCAGCAGCCCGGACCCGAGTCGTCGATCTTCAAGTACTATGCGACCGAGCTGAACAAGGAGCGCACGTCGCTGCTCGTCGGAATCCTCGGCCCGCAGGCGCTCGGCTGGGACGGCGAAGGCTTCGAGGGTGCGGAAATCGATGCGACGCGCAGCTGGCTGCGCGCACGCGGCAACTCGATCGAAGGCGGCACCTCGGAGGTCCAGCTCAACATCATCGCCAAGCGCGTGCTCGGGCTTCCCGACTGACACCGGGCAGCGCCGGCCTCCACGACCGAAGCAAGAACGGAATCAGGAATCCAAGCAGGAATTGAAGATGGGACTCGTCCTCACCGAAGACCAGCAGATGCTGAAATCCTCCGCCTCCGACTTCGTGCGCAACGAGTCGCCGGTCTCCCGTGTCCGCCACCTGCGCGACAGCGACGATCCCGTCGGCTACTCGCCGGAGCTCTGGGCGAAGATGGCGGCGCTCGGATGGCCGGCGATCCTCATTCCGGAGGATTGCGGCGGGCTCGGCATGGGCTACGTGGAGATGGCGTGCGTGCTCGAGGAGTGCGGGCGCGCGCTGGTGCCCGAACCGCTGCTTTCGACCGTGCTGCTCGGCGCCAACGCGATTCTTCTCGGGGGAAGCAGCGAGCAGAAAAAGACGCTGCTGCCGCCGGTGGCCGAAGGCTCGCGCACGATGGCGCTGGCATGGCAGGAAAAGGGCGCGCGCTACGACAGGACGGTTTCCGCCGCGCGCGCGGAGAAATCGGGGTCCGGGTGGCGGCTTCGTGGAGAAAAGACGCTGGTACTCGACGGCGCCAGCGCCGACCACATCGTGGTCATCGCACGAACCGCCGGCGCCGACTCCGATCGCGAGGGCTTGTCGATGTTCGTCGTCGACCGCGGCGCGCCGGGCCTTTCGGTCGTACCCCAAAAGACGATGCACCTGCGCGCCGCGGCCGTCGTGCGCCTGTCGGATGTCGAGGTGCCGGTTTCCGCCCTGGTCGGCGAACAAGGCAACGCCGCCGCGCTGCTCGACGACGTGCTCGACCGCGCCACTGTCGGCCTTTGCGCCGAGATGCTCGGCAACATGCGCACGACCTTCGAGATGACGCTCGACTACCTGAAGACGCGCAAGCAGTTCGGCGTCGTCATCGGGACGTTCCAGGCGCTGAAGCACCGGGCCGCGAAAGTCTTCGTCGAGCTCGAGTTGTCGCGCTCGGCCGTGCTCGGGGCCGCTACCGCGATCGACCAGGGTGCGAAGGATTCACGCGCCCTGGTGTCGGTCGCCAAGGCTCGCTGCTCGGATGCGGCGGTGCTGTGCGGATACGAAGGAATCCAGATGCACGGCGGCATCGGAATGACCGACGAGCACGACATCGGCCTGTACGTGAAACGGATGCGCGGCAACGAGATGACCTTCGGCGATGCCGCCTGGCACCGCGATCGCTTCGCGGCGATGCAGGGATTCTGAGGCTCGACGCGTATCCTCTCGTAGCGCGGCAACCATCACGGCAACCGCCATAGCCGCAGCGGCTGTTCAGTTGCCGACGTAGCCCAGCGACTTGAGGCGCTGCTTGGTCTCGGCATCGAGCTCGATCGACGAGCTGCCGCCCGACAGGGTCTCCGCTGCGCGGTGGGCCCTCCACCTCTCATTCAGCCATCCGGTCATCAGCTCGGCAGCCGTCGCGATCTGCGCGCGGCTTTGCCGCGCTTCGTCGTGCTGTTCGCCGGCGTCCCTGGCAAGGTCGTAATATTCGAACGGTCCCTTGCTCGGATGCGTGATCCGGTTGAAGTGCTGGATCGTCTTCGTCTGCAGGGTGCGACGCGAAACCTGCAGGTTGAAGCCGCGCTTGTCGTAGAAGTCGGAGTACACGGCGTCGCGTCGGGGTTTCTCGCCGCGGATCCATCCGATCAGGCTCTCGCCTTCGGCTTCCGGCGGCGGAGCGAGGCCGGCGGCGTCGAGCAGGGTGGGGAAGACGTCGAGCGTGCTCGCCTGCGTCTCGATCTTCTCGCCGGCATGCTCGCCGCCGGGAAGACGGATCGCGAACGGCACGTGCAGCACTTCGTCGTAAACCGTGCGGTGGTGGCCCTTGTTGCCGTGCTCGAAGAACTCGTCGCCGTGGTCGGCGACGATCATGACGAGAGTGTTGTCGAGCAGGCCTTTCTGCTTCAGGTGGTCGAGCACCAGGCCGACGTGCTCGTCGGTGAAGCGGATCTCGCCGTCGTAGAGCGCAATGACGTGGTCGAGGTCCCGTTTCGGCATCTGCGGGTTGATGTCGGGCCTCTCGATGAAGCGGCGTCCGTCGACGGTGCCGGTGTAGTCGGGATCGAACATCTTGTCGTAAGGCGGCGGCGGCACGTAGTCGTAGTGGATGTCGAAGTAGTGCAGGAACAGGAAGAACGGCCGGTCACTGCTCGTCTGGTCGATCCACGCAATGCCTTTCTCGTTGACGGCCGGAGACAGCACCGCGCTGCGGGCGTCGGCGCCCTTGATCGACGCACTCAGGTCGACATAGGTGTCCATGCCCCGGTCGTAACCGTAGTGTCCGTTGACGTAGGGCCCCGAAACGAAGCCCGCAGTGGCGTAGCCGGCGTCGTGGAAGATTTCGCCGAGGGTGGGCACCGCGCGCGGCAGCACGAGCGTGTCGACGACGACACCGTGGGCGAGCTGGGAGCGGCCGGTGAACATCGTCATGTGGGTCGGCAGCGTCCACGACGACGATGCGATGGCATTGGTGAAAAGGACGCTTTCCTTCGTGAAGCGATCGAAGCTCGGCGTGGTGTCGCGCTTGTAGCCGAACGCGCCGACGTGGTCGGCCCTCAGGCTGTCGAGCGAAATCAATATCACGTTGCGGTGGACCGCGCCGGCAGCTGCGTGCACCGCCGCTGCCGGTTGCGGCGGCGGCAGTGCTGGATGCGCCGTGACTGCGGCCCCCGCTGCCAGCGCCATTGCTGCCAGGCCTGCGCCGGAAAGGGCTCTCGAGCGTGCGACCATCGGAGCGATCGCCCACGCGATCGCCCCGGCCACCACCGAGACGACCGTTGCCAGCACCATGCCGTCGATCACGAGGCTGCGCGCGCGGAAGGCCATCTTGCCGACGCGGATGCCTTCGTCGAGGTTCATCGCGGGAATCGTCGCTGCGAGATGGACCGCGAGCGCGACCAGCGCCCACACGACGACGTCGCGGCGCAGCGAGCCGCGGCGACGAGGCAGCGCAGCGCACAGCAGCCCGCCCAGCGTTCCTGCAATCAGCGCGACCACGAGCGTGGACGGCAGCAGCGCCGAGAGCATGGACAATTTATCGCCGGCGCCGAGACCGGCGAAGCGATCGGGAAGGGCAGGAGCCCATTTCAGGAACCCGTCGCCGAACCAGCGGATCTTCGCGAGGAAATCGTAAGCCTGGTTCGGGAAGAACGCGTACGGCGCCAGCGTCTGCGTTCGCCAGAGCACGACGAAGGCTGCGATCTCGACGACCCAGGTGGTCGCCGTCAGCAGCAGCAGCGCGCCGAGGCAGCGCAGAAAGGCGGGGACTCTGGGTGCCATCGAAGCGCTGGTCTCTCTCAGTTGCCGGTGGGCGCAGCGGACGCAGCTTGCGCGGCGCTGGAAGCGGCCGCGTTCGCGTCCGGAGCGACGGAGGCGACGCGGCGGCGATAGATCGCGATCTCGGGGTTCAGGCTCTGGATCAGAGGCCGCGGGATCCAGGGGTCGACGACGAAGCGCGCCGCCTCTTCGTATCCGAGCTCGCCGGCGGTCAGCCGGCGCAGGAAATCGGAGTTCGCATCGCGCGAGTAGTTCATCACCTGGCCGCCGGCGCTCGTCTGTGCCGGTGAGTAGCCTTCGCCGGTGCCGCCGTCGTCCTGCCAGTCCTGCTTGTAGCGCACGGTGATGCCGGAAAGCCCGCTCGAGGAGACGACGACGAGGTCGGGGCGGCGCGCGGTGAACTGGTCGATGCCTCGCTGGTCGTAGTCGATCTCGTGCACGGCCAGTCCCTCGGGGAAACGCGGAAGGTATGCCCGATTCTGGTAAATTTCCACGTCCGGGTGCGCGCTCGCGGCTTCGGCGAGCCAGTGCTCGGCCGCGTAGCGGCCGTCGCCTGCCAGCATGCGGTCGACGTCCCAGCCGTACGCGAAAATCCACATCGCCAGGCCGGCAGCCACGGCCGCGCGCAAAGGGCGAAGCCTGCCCGGCCGCAACAGCTCGGCCAGCGCGATGCCCGCCATTGTTGCCAGGATCAGCGCCAGCGGCATCAGGTAGCGGATGCTCATCGACAGCATCGCGCGCACGCTGACGACGTAGTACGCCGCCGCGGCCGCCAGCAGCAGCGACGTCCACGCCGGACGACGCCGGATCGCAAGCACGAGCCCGGCGATGGCGAGCGCGACGACCGGCCACCCGACGCTGGCGACCAGCCGCGTCCATGCGGTGGAAAGCTGGGCAAGCTCTACCGCGGCGCCGCGGTTGCCGCCGAGCTCGATCGGGAAATAGTAGGGTGCGTACTGCAGCGCGATGTCCCGCGGCAGCGTCTGGGTCAGGAACCCGATGCGGCGCCAGAATCCGAGCGGGTTCCAGAACACCGCGTTGGCGATGACCATCGTCGCGGCGAAGGCGGCGGCCGCGACCACGCCTCCTCGCAGCCACGTCATCACGGGACGGCGTCCGGCGATGCTGACGGCGATGATCGCAACCGGAAGTCCGGCCAGGAAGCCGGCCACCAGCTCCTTGGTCGAGACGGAGCATGCACCGGCGATGCCGAGCAGCATCCACCAGCGCCTTTGCGCGTCTCCCTCGACGATCCGCACCGCTGCCACGAGGGCGAGCAGCATCCAGAAGATGTACGGCACTTCGACGTTGGTGGTCTGGGAGTAGAACACCATCGGGTAGGCCATCGTCGCCGCGAACGCCGCGCAGGCCGCTGCCGCGCGCCCGAAACTGCGCACGACGCTCGCGTAAATGAGCACCGCGCATCCGGCGCCCATCACGGCGCTGGCCGCGCGCCCGATCAGCGCGAGGGTGGACAGCGACGAGATCGGATCGCGCATGCCGAACGGATACTCCGACTGGAAGTGCATGATGCCGCCGACGGCCGTGAGCCATGCCAGGTACGGAAGGTAGAGCGCGCACAGCAGGAACGCGTGCAGCGGAGGATACTTGAACCAGAACCAGCCGTTGTTCGGGCGCGAGGCCAGCTCGTGCCACGCCACCGAGATCGGGGCGCTCGGCTTGAGCGCGTCGGCTGCCCACGTCTCGTCGCCGGCCGGCAGACCCCAGCCGAGCGCGCGAGTGTAGACGAACAGCGCGAACGCGAAGACGACGGCGGGAACGACGATGGAAAGCGGGTCGCGCTGCCAGCGCTCGCGGAGTGGATCGGCCAGGCGCATCAGGAAAACGCGAAGATCGGGGTTTCGCTCGGGCGGATCAAGGCTGCGCCGCAGGTCGCTTCATCGGTATCGCAGGGCAGGGGGCAACCGCAGGCGTCAGGCGAACCAGCGGCTCTCGGCGTCGCCGCCAAGCTCGGTGCCGGTCAGGCGCGCCTTCTGGACCACTTCCCAATAGTAACGATAGGTGGCGCGGTCGTGCAGGTGCCCGTCGTGCTGGATCGGACCCCAGTTCGAATCCTGGGCTGCCGTAAGGATCTCCACCGCGGCCTCGACCTCGCTGGTATCGGGCTTCATCGCGTCGACGATGGCCTGGATCTGGGTCGGATAGATCGACCACATGCGCAGGAAGCCGAACTCCTCGCGCGCGCGCCGCGCGTCCTCGAAGGTGGTGTATGCGCTCTTGAGGTCGAGCGTCACGTTATGGGACGGCACGACGCCGCTGCACATCGCGGCATGCACCATGCGTGCCTTCGCGTAGGACACTGCGCCGTGGTCGAACTGGCCCGGCGAGCGCATGCACGAAGCGGGGATCGCGCCGTGGAAACCCGAGATGAAATCCATCAGCCCGAAGTCGAGCACTTCGACCCACGGCAGCGCCGCGATCTCGTAGACGTCGCGCAGGGCACCGTGGGTTTCGATCAGGACGTGGATCGGAATCTCGCGGCGGACGCCGGCCTTCTTCGCCACCGACTGGATGTATTCGATCTGCTCGGCCGCCTGTTCGACGCGGGTAGGCTTGGGCAGCGTGAGGTAGGCGACCTCGTTGCCCGCGCCGGCGACGACGATGTCGACGTCCTGGCGCCACCAGCGGTTGTCGTGATCGTGGATGCGCACGCCGGTGCGGCCGAACTTGTTCGCCGCGGAGCGGGTCAGGTCGACGACCATCTCCGCGTGCTGGCGCTCCTGTCCCTGGCGCGCTCCGTCCTCGCAGTCCATCGAGACGTCGAAGATGCCGCCGAGAGCCTGCTGGTGTTCGAGGGCCTTGGTGATGAGCTTCTCATTGCCGGCGAAGTGCTCGCAGACATTGACGATCGGGAAACGCTTCTCGCCGGAGAACAGCGCCTCGTTCGGATGGATCCGCGTGCTCGTCTCGGTCTGGGTACTCGTCCCGCTCAATCTGCTCGTCCTGCTCGACTTGCTCGACTTGCTCGTCTCGTTCCCGTCCCCGGGAGGACGTCGTGACACTACGCGAAGGCTCGAATCTGGTCTGCGCGGCAATCGCAGTCAACCGTCCGTAAGAGCGTGGATCCCTGGCTGCGCAAGCGCGCAAACGCGCGATTCAGCGCCGCAGCGCCGTCAGGATGTCGCGCGTCGCCCGCGAGCGGTTCAGCGTGTAGAAATGCACGCCCGGCGCGCCGCGCTCGAGAAGGTCGCGGCACTGCGCGGTGGTGTGGCGGATGCTCAGCTCTTCGATCTTGTCCGGATCGTCGCGCCACGGCCCGAGAATGGCGTGCAGGTCGCGCGGGATCGTCGCACCGCAGCGCTGCGTGAACCTCTCGATCTGCGACAGGTTGGTGATCGGCATGATGCCGGCAAGGACCGGCACGCCGATCCCTGCAGCACGGGCGCGGGCGACGAAGTCGAAATACGCCCGGTTGTCGAAGAAGAGCTGCGTGATCAGGAAGTCGACGCCCGCGTCGACCTTTGCCTTCAGGTGCTCGAGGTCGCTGTCGAACGAGACGGCCTCGAGGTGCTTTTCCGGATAGCAGGCACCGGCGACACAAAAGGGCCGGTTCTCGTCGCGGATGTGCGCCACGAGCTCGCTTGCGTACGACAGCCCGTCCGGGTGCGGCTCGAACGTCGCTTCTCCCTGGGGCGGATCGCCGCGGAGCGCAATGATGTTCTCGATGCCGGAGTCTTCGAGGCGGTCGAGCACGGCGCTCAGCTCGCCGCGTGACGCGCCGACGCAGGTAAGGTGCGCCATTGCGACCAGGTGCAGATCTCGCTGGATGTAGCCGACGAGCTCGACCGTACGGTCGCGGGTGCTGCCGCCGGCGCCGTACGTCACCGACACGAAGTCCGGCGCGAGCGGCCTCAGCTCGGCCAGCGTATCGAGAAGGGCTCGGTCGCCGGCCTCGGTCCTCGGCGGGAAGAACTCGAAAGAAAAAACCGGTGTCCCCCGCCCAAGCAGGGAAGCGATCTGCATGGCCTGGTGCCGCCGGGCCTCAGCCCTTCCTCTTGATCGACTCGATGATCACGTCGTCCTGGGGCCGGTCCGAGAAGACGCCGGGCTGCTTGTTGCCCTTGGGCGCATTGGCAATGGCATCGACGACGTCCATCCCCGACGTAACCTTGCCGAACACGCAGTAGCCGTAGAGCTGCGGCGTGTCGTTCTTGTAGTCGAGGAACGCGTTGTCGGCGTGGTTGATGAAGAACTGGGAAGTTGCCGAGTCGACCACCGCCGTGCGCGCCATCGCAATGGTGCCGCGCGTGTTCTTGAGTCCGTTGTTCGCCTCGTTCTTGACGGGCGGACGCGTCGGCTTCTGCTGGCCGTCGGGCGTGAAGCCGCCCCCCTGGACCATGAAGTCCTTGATGACCCGGTGGAAGATCGTGCCGTCGTAGAAGCCGGCATCGACGTAGTCGAGGAAGTTCTTGACGGTGGCCGGCGCCTTGTCCGGATTGAGCTCGACCTCGACCGTGCCCTTGTTCGTCTTGATGACGACCATCGGGCCGGCGACGGCAGGCGGGGCGGCTTTGGGTGCCGCTCCGGTTCCGGCGCCTTTCGAGCATCCCGACAAAGGAGCGGCGGCAACGATGAGGACGGCCGCGGCAGCGACGAGGCGCGCGGCAAAACGCGAGGAAGCGGGGACGAAAGGGGTCATCCGTGGTCTCCTGGGAGTGACTGGGGCCGCTACATTCGCGGGCGGCGCGCGACGGCGCGGCCTGCGACGCGACGAGTGGGACGCGAGGCTACCACGCACGTCGCGGACGCGAAAGCGGCGAGCGGCTGCGAAGGGCTGCGCGCTCGCGAACACGCTGTCGCTGCGACCTCTGCGGCCGGCGGCGCGCGGCGTTGACACCGTCCGGTTGCGCCCGTACACGTCCGTTCGCCTCAGCGTTCCGCTGCGGTATCCATACGGCAGGAGACGGTTCGATGACGCAGAGACTGGCGGCGCAGGTCACGGCGGGGGATGTGGCGACTCTGGTCGACGCGATCGACGAGGTCTCGCGCGAGGCGGTGCGTTCGGCGTCCGCGCGCACGGCCTCCGGAAAAGACATCGATTCGTGGCAGGTGCACTGCGAGCGCGTCGCCTACCTGGCAACCGAAGTTCTCGCCGCGCGCTCGATGCTCGACTACGCAAACGCCGCTGCCGCAAGCGGCACCGATGCTTCGCTCTTCGTGGACGAGGCCGCCGTTTACGCCGGCGAGGTCGCCGCGAAGCTGGCAGGCCAGCTCACGCTGGCGGGCGACGACTATGCGCTGCCGGCCGGCGTCATCGACAAGACGGTAGGCTCGCCCGCGGTCTCACGCCTGATCCGCCTCGCGGCCTGCGAAGACCGCGTGCGCGCGATCGGCCGCGCGGTAGCCTCCCAGCGCGGCAGCAACAACGCGTGGATGCCCGAGGACGACGTCGTGATGGTGCGCGACTCGGTGCGCAGCTTCGCCCAGAAGGAAGTCGCTCCGCTGGCCGAGCGGATCCACCGTCACGACGAGCTCGTGCCCGACTCGCTGATCGGCGCGATGGCCGCGATGGGCTACTTCGGCATGTCGGCGCCGGAGGCCTACGGCGGGCTCGGGATGGGCAACCTCGCGATGATCGTGACGACGGAGGAATTGTCGCGCGTATCGCTGGCGGCTGCCGGATCGCTGATCACGAGGCCCGAGATCCTGACGAAAGCCCTTCTCAAGGGCGGCACCGAAGAACAGAAGCGCAAGTGGCTGGCGCCGGTCAGTGCCGGCGAGCTGATGGTCGCGATCTCGGTCACCGAGCCCAACACCGGCTCCGACGTCGCGTCGGTCGCGTGCCGCGCCGAAGCGGCGGAGGTGGGCGGCAGGAAAGGCTACGTGATCAACGGCCCCAAGGCCTGGTGCACGTTCGCCGGTCGCGCCAACGTGATCGCGCTGCTCGCCCGCACCGATGCCGATCCCAAGTCCGGTGCGCGCGGTCTGTCGCTGTTCATCGTCGAGAAGGATCCTTTCACGGGACACGAGTTCGAGATGAAGCAGCCGGGGGGCGGAGTGCTGCATGGCAAGGCCGACGCGACGCCCGGCTACCGCGGCATGCACTCGTACACGCTCGCGTTCGAGAACTACTTCGTGCCGGCCGAGAACCTGATCGGCGAGGAGAAGGGACTGGGCAAGGGCTTCTACCTTCAGATGAACGGCTTCGCGGCCGGGCGCCTGCAGACGGCAGGTCGCGCGACCGGTCTTGCCCAGGCCGCGCTCGAAGCGGCAGCCGGCTACGCTGTGGACCGCCGCCAGTTCGGCAGCAACCTCGTCGATTTCCAGCTCAGCCAGTACAAGCTCGGCCGCATGGCCACGCAGACCCAGGTCGCGCGCCAGATCAGCTACCGGGCCGGCCGTTCAATGGATGCCGACGAGACGATTTCGCTCGAGCCCGCGATGGCGAAGCTGCTCTCGTGCGACATCGCAGTGGCGGTCACGCAGGAAGGCCAGCTCCTGCACGGCGGGTGGGGTTATGCGGAGGAGTATCCGATCTCCCGCTACGTCGTCGATGCCACGGTGCTGCCGATCTTCGAAGGCGTAAAGCCGATCCTGGAGCTCAAGGTCATCGCCCGGCAACTGCTCGGCGCCTGACCTGTCGCAACGCCCGCTCCCGGGCTGGTCGCAAACTCCGGCCACCAATTTCCGCCGAATCGTACGGAATTGACCGCGGCCGTACACGACCGTCCGCTGTCGGCGCGGGCCCGATCGCAAAAATCCAGCCTTTTCAAACACTTTCTCTCTTTTCGTTGCCTGGCTTCGGGCTTGCTCCATGCCTGCCAGCAAACGCGGAGGAAGAGGAAGATGAGGAAGGCGGCACAGCAGGCAGAACACGGTTTCCAGCAGTCGACGGACCGCAGGCAGCGCTTCTCCAGGACGCGCCCGCGCTCGTTCTTCACGGCAGCAGGCTCGCTTGCCGAGGAAACCCAGGAACGGACCCCCGAGCGCGCGCTGATGCTGGCGGTGCTCGAAGACGCGGTGGCCTGCTACGCAGGCAAGCTCAAGGCTCCCCGCGAGAACCCGGCCATCCTGCGCCGCCAGGCGGCTCACTGGCTGAGCTGCGAGGATTGGGACTCCCCATTTTCGTTCAATAACGTCTGCGAGGCCCTCGCGCTGGACCCGATGGCGCTGAGAGAGCGGATCCTGACGGACAGCGAAGACCGCATCTGAGAAGAAAGGCCCTCGGCGAGGGCCGTGCGGACTTGCAAATTTGCGCGAACGCGGGCTGTATGCGGCGCAGGCATGCAAGGTCCGGAGCTGGATCCGGAGTTGCAGGCCGGGCGGGGCGGCGGTCGGGGAGAGTCCCGCCACCCGCTGCCCGTGCGAGGTGCGCCGGAGTGTCCAGAGACCTAGACGACCAGGATCGCGTCCTTTCCGAGGTCTCCCACGACCTCGCCAACTGCTTCCACCGGTCCTACTACCTCCTTGATCTCCTTCACGAGGTGATCCCCGCCGGGGATGACACCGTCGCGTCCACCGTCGGCCGCCTGCGAGGCACTCTCGAGGAAATCGAGGCGATGTCGCGCTCGGCGCTGGCGTTCGTCCGTCCGATCGAGCTTCGCCGCCTGCGGGTGCGCATGGACGATCTCGTCGCGAGCATGCGCCAGCACGTCGGCATCCGGCGCATCGAGATCTCCGGCGACTCGGGTGCGGGACGCTGCGAGGTCGACGTCGATCCCGCTCGAATCTCCGAGGCGCTGTCGCTGCTGTGCAAAGCCTCGATGCACGATGGAGCCGGCGGCCAGCCGCTGGTCGTCGAGTTGCTCGACGGCAATCCCGTTGCGCTGCGCATCCATCGCGATGCCGGCCTGGACGATCCGGCGCGCCGCGACCTGCCGATGGCACTGACCGCGCGCATTGCCCACCTTCACGGTGGCGACCTCGACATCCAGGACGGCGAAGCATCGTCGCTGACGTTGAAGCTGCCGCTGGCAGCAGGGGAGGCCGGACGATGACACAGCGCATCCTGGTCGTCGACGACGATCCGCTGATCTGCCGCCAACTCGAGGACCTGTTCCGCGAGAGGCACTACGAGGTGGACAGCGCAGAAGGCGCCAACGAGGCGCTGACGCTGCTCGAGCAGTTCGACTACGCACTCGGCGTCGTCGACCTGAAGATCCCCGGCACCGACGGTCTGAGCCTGACCAAGCAGATCCACGAGCGCTGGAGCGACTTCGGCGTCATCATCATCACCGGTTACGCATCCATCAAGGGCGCCGTCGAGGCGATCCGCCAGGGCGCCAACGACTACATCACCAAGCCGTTCGAGCGCGAGGAGATCATCCTTGCGACCGAGAAAATCCTCGAGAAACGCCGCCTCCTCGACGAGATCAGCTACCTGAGGAGCCAGCTTTCCGAGCGCTACTCGTTCGCGAACATGGTCAGCCGCAACCCGGCGATGCACGAGATCTTCCGCACCATCGAGGCGTTGTCGCAGA
This sequence comes from Candidatus Binatia bacterium, assembly GCA_036493895.1. Lineage (NCBI taxonomy): Bacteria > Candidatus Binatota > Binatia (SeqCode) > Binatia bacterium. The sequence continues at coordinate 29,090 of DASXOZ010000022.1, forward strand.
ACGACGCGACGGTGCTGATCACCGGCGAGTCCGGCACCGGGAAAGAGCTCGCTGCGCGCGCGGTGCATTTCCAGGGGCGGCGCAAGAGCGGCCGCTTCGTCGCGATCAACTGCGCGGCCTTTCCCGACACGCTGCTGGAGACCGAGCTGTTCGGCCACGAGCGCGGCGCGTTCACCGGCGCCGTGCAGGACCGCGTCGGCAAGATCGAGCTGGCCAGCGGCGGCACGCTGTTCCTCGACGAGATCGAGAGCATCTCGCTGCCGATGCAGCTCAAGCTGCTGCGCGTGCTCGAGCAGCGCGAGGTCGAGAAGCTCGGCGGCAACCGGCTGATCAAGGTCAACATCCGCGTCATCGCAGCGACCAACCGCGACCTCGAGCAGATGATCGCGCGCGGCGAGATGCGCGAGGACTTCTTTTACCGCGTCAACGTCGTGCCGATCGTCATCCCGCCTCTTCGCGACCGGCTCGAGGACATCCCGCTGCTCGTCACGGAGATGCTCAAGAACAACCCGCACGCGCGCGAGCGCGGCGGCATGCGGGTCTCGAACAAGGCCCTGCAGGTGATGATGTCGTACCACTGGCCGGGCAACGTCCGCGAGCTCGGCAACGTGCTCGAGCGTGCCATCCTCAAGGCCGCCGGCCCGCTGATCAAGGACGTGGACCTTCCCGGCGGCAGCGGCACGCCGACCAGCACGCCGGGCTCGGGCCGGGCGCGCGATTACGAGCTGCCGCTTCGCGAATTCCTCAAGCGGGCGGAAAAGGACTACCTGGCCTCGGTGCTGAGGCGGGCGCGCGGCGGCATCTCGTCGACGTCCAAGCACGCGATGGTCGACGCCGCGACCCTGCACCGCAAGATGAAGCAGCACGGCCTGAAGCGGGAAGACTTCCGCAGGCCCCGCGAGCCCCAGTCCGGAAGCTGACGGCAGGCGCGGCTTCGCAGGCCGGGGATTGCGAAAAAGCCGGACAGGGACGGGCAGGGACAGGTTGGGTAGGACGCCCCCTCGTGAGATAAAGGGTGAGGAGCAGCAGGCCCGCGACGAGCCTGCAGGGCACAGCGATGTACGCGCATTTCTACCACCTCTCGGAAAATCCGTTCAACCTGACGCCGGATCCGAAGTTCCACTACATCAACGAGTCGACGCGCGAGGCGCTGGCCGCCGTTCTTTACGGCATCAAGTCGCGCAAGGGCTTCCTCACGCTGATCGGCGAGGCAGGTACCGGCAAGACCACGCTGCTTCGGCGCATCGTCGACGAGATCGAAGGCGAGACTCGGATCGTATTCGTCTTCAATCCGGGCGTCAGCTTCGACGAGCTCCTCGAATACCTGTGCATGGAGCTCGGCATCCGCACCGATCCGGCCGGGCGCCTGCAGCTGATCGAGCGGCTCAACCATTTCCTGCTCGCCCAGCTCACCGAAGGCCGTAACGTCGTCGTCATCATCGACGAGGCGCAGACCCTCGAGGACGACGTGCTCGAAGAGCTGCGCCTGCTGTCGAACCTGGAGACGTCGAAGGAAAAGATCCTGCAGATCGTGCTGTCCGGGCAGCCCGAGCTCGAGGACAAGCTGCGAAGGCCGAACTTGAGGCAGCTTCGCCAGAGAATCGGCGTGCGCGCGACGCTCAAGCCGATGCGCAGCGACGAGATCCGCGCCTACGTCGAGACGCGCCTGCGAAGCGCGGGCAGCCAGAAGGCCGAGCTGTTCACGGCCTCCGCGCTGCACCGCTGCTGGCAGGCCTCCCAGGGAATTCCGCGCGTCATCAACGTCATCTGCGACAACGCGATGATGATCGCGTTCGCCGAAGGCAGCGATCGCATCACGACGACCGTCATGAATGCCGCGATCCGCGACCTGGACGGACTCAATCCGACCGAAAGCTGGCTCGGCCGGGCGCGCTCGATGATCGCGCTTCCGGCGGTGCGGTACGGCGTCGCGGCGACGGCCGTCGTGGCCGCGGCGTTCCTGCTCGGCCGCGGGCTGACGATGTCCGGAGACGAAGGCGCGCCGGTGCGCGTCGCGTCGCAGCAGGCGCCGCCCGCACCGAATGCATCGTCGCCGCCGTCGGCACCGGCGCCGGCCAGGCCTCAGGTTACCGCGCCGGCGACGCCTCCTGCACCGGCGGCTCCCGCGCCCGCTGCTCACGAGACGCCTGTGCAGACAGCCGTGGCTCCTTCGCCGCCGCTGCCACCATCAGCGGCACCGGCGCCGGCGGCGATGCAGGCGCCGGCCGTTCCGGCTCCTTCATCGTGGCCTCCTGCCGACCAGGCGACCGATCCCGCGCCAGCCGGTATGCCGCCGGCCGTCGGCGCTCCGGCCGAAGGCTCCCGGGAGCCGATCCGCGAGGCTGCGGCTCCCACACCTCCGGCCAACTCTGCCGCCGCGACCGCCGGGCAGGCCTCCGGAGCGGCCGGCCACCTCGATCTCAGCACCGATTCGATCAAGCGGCGGGCCGAGGAAATGGCGAGGTCGACCGCGGCCAAGCTCTACGGCTCAGCGCCGGCGGCGCCTGGCGATGCCGAGTCGGATGAAACTGCCGCCGTGACGCCGAGCCCGCGCCGGCCGGTCGCCGAGAAACAAGCAGGCCGCGGCGGTTCGCACGTCGACGCCTACCAGCCGTACGAGCGCGACGACGAACGGCCGCGAGCCGATGCCGAGGCCATGGCCGCCGAAGCGATGCGTCATCCCGAAGCTGCGGTCCAGTCACCGCCTTCGCCCAGGCTCGCGGCCTCCGCACCGCCGTCGATGGCCGCGCCTCCGAGCGGCCTGGCGGCAGGACTGGAATCGCTTGCCTCGATCTCCGGATCTGCGGGCAAGCCGGCGAAATCCGGGGATATTCCGGTCGTCGGCCGGCGAGTGCACGTGGCCCGCGGCGATACGGTCTGGGCGATCGCGATGCAGTATTACGGCAGCGTCGACCAGTCGGTGCTCGCCGAAATCTTCCGGCACAACCCAGGCATCCGCAATGCCCACCAGCTTCCGGTCGGGACCGAGGTCTTCGTGCCGTTCCTCAAGCCCGAGCACATGATCGATCCGGTCCAGGGCGGCGGCTATCGCGTGCTGGTTGCCGAGAGCGCCGAGCCGGCGGAAATTGCCAAGGCATCGTCCTGGGCGGCCTCGAGGCTTCCCGGCCGGCCCCTGCAAACGCTGAGCAAGGGCAAGGACAACCCCGTCCACATGGTCTACGCCACCGGCTTTTCGGGCAGGGAGGCGGCACTTGCCGCCGCACGCCAGCTGCTGCCCGCCACGCCCTGAACAATCCTCACGATTGATGAACGTTTCTTGTGTCTTGTTGGGCCCTCTGCCGACAGGTAGTCTGCCGGGAACCGATGCGACGATGCCGACCGAATGGTCACGGTCGGCCAGGGGTTCGACGGCTCGCCGTGCAAAGCTGGCCGCGCGGCGCGTCGGGCCGGATTCAGGCTCTGCGCGTTGCATCGTAAACACACGGTTTGCTCCGCGGATTTCTTGTAAGTTTACTTAGTATGCTCTATTCCTCAGAGCCCGGGTCGAGATTGGCGAATTGCATCTTCGGGAAGGATGCGTCGGCCGCATCGCCGGGGAGTCGATCGGGTCGGCTCGAGGGATGGCGGGGGTTTTCCGTGCGGGGACGAACATACGCCGGCGGCGTCGGGCTTGGAGGACGGTCCGTTTGCGGTTGGTGTTGAGATTCTCCGTGGCGTCACTGCAAAAATTTCGTGGCTGGAGGGAATGCTGCGCCGGGACTACGGTCCGGGCGCTTCGTCCTGCGAGGCCGGATCGAATGTCGCGACTTGTGATGGCCGTGCGATCGGGAAAGGGCGGACAGGGTTCATGAAAGCACGACACCTCATGATCGCCCTTCCGGCCGCGCTTCTGTGGACCGGCTGCTTCCAGAATCCGTCGATTGCGCCTCCGACCCAGGACATCAAGCCGATTGCTGCGGCGATGGGTGCGGTGCAGGACAACACGACGTCGCCGATCTACCGGCTGCAACCCGGTGACCGCGTCGACATCCACTCGCAGTTTCACGACGCGCTCACCGGCGAAGGGACGATCGGTCCCGACGGCCGCCTCGCGGTGCCGGCGCTCGGCCAGTTCCAGGCGGTAGGCCTGACGGCGGACGAGTTGGCGTCGGAGATCACCCGGCGCGCCTCGCTCACCTTCCGCGATCCCTCGATCACCGTCGGCGTGAAGGAATTCACGACGTTCCACGCCTACATCGGCGGCGAGGTGAAAAAGCCCGGCTACGTGATCATCAAGCCGGGAATGACCACGCTGCGGGCCGTCATGGAAAGGGGAGGATTCTCCTACAACGCGCGCCTGGACAGCGTGCTTCACATCGCGTGGAACGCACAGGGCGGTTATTCCGCCAAGCGCCTCGATCTTCGCCACGTGCTCGAGACCGGCGACACCACCCAGGATCTCGTCATTGGCCCGAACGACGTCATCTACGTGCCGACGACGTGGATCGCCAATGCCGACATCTGGGTTCGTCAATGGATCATCGACCTGATCCCGATTCGCGAGCCGACCACGCGTCTGACGGATTTCTGAGAGAGAGCGGAAAACTTCTCGATGGATCAGCGTTCCCTCTATCTCATCCGCCAGGCCGTCACGGCGATCTTCAAGCGGTGGCGCCTCGTCGCACTCGTGTTCGCGACGATCGTGCTGCCGTTCAACTTCTTCAACTTCCTGATCCGGCAGCCGTCGTACACCGCGAAGGCCCTGGTGCTGGTCACGCGCGACCGCGGCTACGCCGACCTCACCCCCCTGGAGCGCGAGCACGCCACGCCCGACCTGCCCAACGAAATGGTCGTCAACTCCGAGCTGCAGCTGATCCGCAGCGGCGACCTGATCCGGCGCCTGCACGATGAGCTGGAGTCGCAGTCGCAGACCAGCGCCGGCGGCGGGTTCCCGGTTCCGTCCGTTCCGTCCCTGACGATACGCCTGCTCGCCAGCCGCCGGCCCCAGTCCAACGTCATCGAGGTCGACTACCGCAGCTCCGATTCGGAGTTCGCGGTGCACGTCGTCAACACGCTGACGAACCTGTACACGAAGTACCACATCGAGACCCACAAGGAGCAGAACGCCCTTCCGTTCTTCGACAAGGAAACGCAGACGGCCAAGGAGACGTTCGTCCAGGCCGACCTGGAGCTGGAGCGCTTCGACGCGACCAACGGCCTGACCTCGGTGGCCACCGAGGAAGACAACACGATGCGCCAGAGGTCGCAGCTCGAAGCCGACCAGATGCGCACCGAAGCGCAGGTCACCGAGCTGACGACCAAGGTGGCGGCCATCGAGGCCGAGCTCGAGTACATCCCCGAGCAGGAAGCCGTCGAGACCGAGATGGTCCCGAACCCGCTGCTCAACTACATGCGGCAGAACCTGTCGCGCCTGGACATGGAGCGCCAGCGCCTGCTGCAGCTGTACACGCCGCAGAACCGGCTCGTCGAGGACGTCGAGAACGAGATCGCGCAGCTGAAATCGCAAGTTGCGTCGCAGGAAGGCACGGTCGTCGGCCGCAAGAAGATGTCGCAGACGCCGGCCCGTCGAAAACTGCAGGAAGACCTGCTGACCAACCAGGCCGAGCTCGGCGCCCTCGAAGCCCGCCGCGCGATGCTCGCCGAGCGCATCACCGACTACGAGGGCAAGATTCGCGTCCTTCACGCCAAGCACTACGAGGTCATGCGCCTGCGTCGCGACCGCGAAGAAGCCAAGGACATCTACTCGACGCTGCTCGGCAAGCTGAACGAGGCGAAGATCTCCGAGGCGATGGACCTGGCGGGTATCTCCAATGTCGCCGTCATCCAGGCCGCCGCCGGCCCTCTCGAATCCGATCCCGACTACAAGATGATCACGCTGTTCCTGACGATCTTCCTCGCGCTGCTGCTCGGCGTCAGCGCGGCGGTGGTCGTCGAGCTCGTCAACCCGGTGATGAACAGCGATCTCGACGTGCGCCACCAGCTCGACCTGCCGGTGCTCGCGGCAATTCCGGCCAGCGGCGCAGGCGGCGGACCCGGCGGCAACCTGAACTTCCAGGGCAACAACCTGCAGGGCAACCAGCAGGGCAACCAGCAGGGACAAGCGGGCAACGGATATCGCGTCGGCAACGCCAGGCGTTCCGGCAACCGTCCCCGAAACAACGGGAACAACGGAGGCGGCCGCCCGGCCTGACGCGCCATGAGCAAGACATACGAAGCTCTCAAGCGTGCCGAGGCCCTTCGCGCCCAGGAAAGGGCCGCGGAGACGTTCGACGTCGAGCACGTTCCCCCGACGATTCCGCTGCACGGCGCGGACGACTACTACGAGCTGCGCCGCGCACTGATGACGAGCCAGGTCGGCGAGTCGGTGCGCAGCGTTCTCGTCGTCAGTTCCCTGCACGGCGAGGGAACTTCGAGCGTGGCTTGCCTGCTCGCGCGCGCCATCGGCGGCGGCGGCCGCACGCGTGCGCTGCTCGTCGACCTCAACCTGCGCACCCCGGCGCTGTGGCGCCTGATGAACGTCAGCGGCCAGGCCGGCTTCATGAACGTCATCGCCGAAGACAAGAGGCTGGACGAGGTGATCCAGCCGACGGACGTCCCCGGCGTCGCGATCGTCACGGCCGGCAACGGCCGCCTGAGCGCCGTTGACGTCATCGACAATCCGAAAGCTCCCGAGGTCGTCGAAGGACTGGCGCGTCTGGCCGACGTCACGTTCATCGACGCTCCGCCGGTCACGCTCTACCCGGACGCGCGCGCACTGGCGCCGCTGGTCGACGGCGTGATCCTGGTGATCGAAGCCGACGCGACTCCGGTTGGCGTCGCATCGCGAGCGACCGAGATTCTGCGCGAATCCGGAGCCAACATCCTCGGCGTCGTCCTGAACAAGACGCGGCAATACATCCCCGAGCGCTTTGCGGCCGTCATCGGCTAGCGGCGGCAGAAGCCAAGGCGAGAGGGGCGCGAGGGGGCGATGCAAGCCGGCACGGCCGTGGGGACGCCGAGATGAGCGGGCGGCGCATCGGGTATCTCTTTCCGCTCTTTCCAGTCATCAACCAGACGTTCACGCTCGCCGAGGTTCTCGGGCTGAGGGAGCGCGGCTACGACATCCGCCTCTATTCGCTGCTGTCCAGGGTGGACCACAACCTGCAGCAGGCCGAAGCGCGCAGCCTCATCGACCAGACCCATTACTGTCCCGGCTACGGCTCGATGCAGCTTTGGGCGCCGTTCCTGCGCGCGCTGCGCGAAGACCCGGCGGCGGTCGCGCGCCTTTTCGCGACCGTGCTGCGCGCGTGGCGACGCCCCGTGCCGATCCGTCACGACTCGGCATCGCCGGGGCCGCAGACCTTCGGACTGGAAGACTGGCTCGACCTTCTCTACCGCGGCAACAAGTGGTTCTACCTTGCCAAGTCGTGGATGATGGTGCCGCACGCGATCTATCTCGCCGAAGTGCTGCGCCGCGACGGGGTCCCCCATGTGCACTGCCACTGGGCCACGTACCCGGCCACCGTCGGCATGCTGATCAAGCAGTGGAGCGGCCTGCCGTACAGTGTCACGGCTCACGCCTACGACATCCACATGATGCCGTGGATGCTTCCCGAGAAACTGGAGACGGCGGACTTCTTCGTGACCTGCGCCGACTACAATCGCCGCTACCTCGCGTCGATGTGCTCCGCGGAGGCTGCCGGTCGCATCGTGCTCAACTACCACGGCACCAACCTGCAGCGGTTCCAGCCTGGGCCGCGAAGCCCGGGCGATGCTTTCCGGATTGTCAGCGTGGGCTGGTTCAAGGAGTACAAAGGATTTCACTTCATCGTCGACGCGGTCGCCCGCCTCGTGGCGCAGGGCGTCAACGCGGAGCTGCACCTGGCCGGCGACGGGCCCCAGCGCGGCTATCTCGAACGTCAGGCGAAGACGCTCGGCATCACGAATAGGGTGGTCTTTCACGGATATTTGGATCACGATCGCCTTCTCGCGCTTTATCGCGACTGTGACGCGTTCGCGATGGGCAGCATCGAGATGACCAACTTCGGCCGCCAGGACGTGATCCCGAACGTGATTGCCGAAGCAATGGCAGTTGGGCTGCCGGTGGTTTCCACGAAGATGGGAGGAATCGCCGAACTGGTCCACGACGGTGCTTGCGGCCTGATGGTTCCGCAGCGCGATCCTGCCGCGCTTGCCGAGGCGCTCGCCCGCATTGCGAACGATCCGGCGCTGGCGGCAAGGCTGCGCGCCGCGGCGATGGCTCGCGTCGCCGACATCTGGGACAGGAAGAAGAACCTGGAGGCGCTCTCGCGCGTCTTCGACGAACGTATTGCGCCGGTCGCGGTGGCGACCGCCGCGTGACGGCCATGGCGACGCACGCTGCCAGCCCCGCGTCGTTCCCGTCGCGCAGTCGCAGGCGATCGACGCAGGCACCTGCAACTGCGGCCTCGCGGAGGGCCGGCGCGTGATGTCGTCGAGACAACGCAGGGCCAAGCGGCTGTTCGACTTCGTCGTGTCGCTGGCTGCGCTGCTGGTGCTGTGGCCGCTGTTCGCCGCCATCGCCGTCCTGATCAAGCTCGACACGCACGGGCCCGTGTTCTTCCGCCAGGAAAGGGCCGGGCCGAACGACACGACGTTCCGGATTTTCAAGTTCCGTACGATGATCGTCGGCGCCTATCGCAGCGGCGCACGGCTGACGGTCAAGCGCGATCCGCGCATCACGCCGGTCGGCCACCTGCTGCGCTGGACCAAGCTCGACGAGCTTCCGCAACTGCTCAACGTCTTCCTCGGCGACATGTCGTTCGTCGGGCCGCGGCCCGAAGACCCGTATTTCACGAACTTCTACCCGCCGGAGTTCCGCGAGGTGCTTTCGGCCAGGCCGGGCATCATCGGTCCCAGCCAGATCGACGGGCGCGACGAGATCGAAAAGTACCCCGAAGGCTGCGAGAGCGTCGAGGAGCACTACATCCAGCAGATCCTGCCCGAGAAGCTCGCGCGCGACTTCACCTACGTGCGCGACGCGACGTTCCGGGGCGACATGCGCTTCCTGCTGAGCGGTTTCGTCTCGGTGTCGCTGTCCCAGTTCAAGCGCGGCTTCTTCGCCCGCAACCGCTACCGCTTCGCGGCGCTCGGCCTCGACATGGTCCTGATGGTCTTCGCCTACGTGATGGCCAACTTGATCAAGTTCGACTGGAGCCTCGACCCGTCCCTGTGGACCTACGCCGGCAAGGCGCTGGCCTGGGTGCTGGTGATCAAACCTCCGGTCTTCGTCTACTACGGCCTGTACCAGCGCAGCGCCCGCTGGCTCGGCCGCCGCGACCTTGCGGCGCTCGTCAAGGCCGTCAGCGTCAGCTCGGCGCTGCTCGTGGCGGCCACCACGTTCTCGATCCAGCGCCATTCGCGCGCCGTCTTCGTGATCGACGCCATGCTGCTGCTTTTCCTCGCCGCCGGTGCACGCTATATCCTTCGCTCGGTCCAGAGCGGCGCGGCCCGGAACGAGGAGAGGGGCCCGCTCGTGAAGGTACTGGTTGCGGGAGCCGGTCACGGTGGCGAGACGATCCTTCGCTCGCTGCTCGAGGACCCGAAGTCACGGTTCATGCCGGTCGGCATCATCGATCACGAGCCGCACAAGTGGGGAGCTCTGATCCATGGTGTCCGCGTCGTGGGCGGGGCGACCGACATCGCGATGTCGGCGAGCCTGCACGGCGTCGAGATGGTGCTCATCTCGCTCGTCGACCTCGATCCGGTCGTGCTGAGGGAGATCACCGAGGCCTGCAAGAAGCTCGGCCTGGAGTACCGGCTGGTGCCGGCCCTTTCGGCTCTGCTCGAGCAGGCGCCGGCCGAGCCGATGAAGAACGTGGTTCTCTCCTCCCAGGCCTGAGAGCGCACCGGAGACGGATGACCAGCAATTTCCTAAGCGCGGGCGACCTCGTCCTTGTCACCGGCGGCGCCGGCTACGTGGGCTCGCACCTGGTGCGCCGCCTGCTCGAGCGCGGCTATCGCGTGCGCGTGCTCGAGACGTTCCTCTACGGCAACGCGGGGCTGCGCGGCATTCGTCCGCATCCGCACCTCGAGATCCAGTACGGCGACATCTGCAACATCCGCGACATGATGCGCGCGGCGAGCGGCGCCCGTGCCGTCATCGCGCTGGCGGCTCTGGTCGGAGACCCCGCCTGCGAGGTCGATCGCGAAGAGACGACGTCGATCAACATCGAATCGACCAAGCTGCTTTGCCACGTCGTCCGTCACCATCCGGACCTCGGTCGCATCGTCTTCGCGTCTTCGTGCAGCGTCTACGGTGCCACCGAAGGCCTGGTGCTGAACGAGGGTTCGCGGCTCAACCCGGTCTCGTTCTACGCCCGCACGCGCATCGTCTCCGAGCAGATCCTGCAGCGCGAGCTCGACGGCCGCAGCGTCGTGATGCTCAGGCTCGGCACCGTCTTCGGCGCCTCGCCGCGACCGCGCTTCGACCTGATGATCAACACGATGACGTGCCGCGCGGCTGCGACGGGCAGCATCACGGTGACCGGCGGAGAGGCGTGGCGTCCCCACGTCCACGTGCGCGACGTCGCCGAGGCTTTCCTGGTGGCCGCCGAGTCGTCCTCGGAAATCGTCAGCGGAGAGATCTTCAACGTCGGTTCCGACGAGAACAATTTCACGATCAGCGCCACGGCCGAGATGGTCGCCGCCCGCATCCCGGGAACGCGCATCGACAACGGCGGGCGCGTCGACGATCTGCGCAGCTATCGCGTCAGCTTCGACAAGATCCGGCACGTGCTCGGGTTCACGGCATCGGTCTCGATCGAGCAGGGGATCGACGAAGTGAAGGACCTGCTGGAGAGGGCCCGCATCGACTGGACCGACGCGCGGTACTCGAACGTCGGCTGGCTTCGACATCACGGTTTCGGCGGCCTCGGCCGCGATTGCATCGACGAGACCGCGGACCCGAGCGACGCGATCGAAGAAGTGGCCTGACCGCGGCCCCTTCCACTCAAGAGACAGAGGGCGAAATGCGCGAGCACACCCGGCTCCGGGTTCTTCATTATGGTCTTGGCGAGATCGGCATCGGCATTGCGCGCGAGAGCGCGGCCACCGGCCGGCTCGACAGCGTCGGTGCGGTCGACGTCGATCCGGAGAAGATCGGCAAGCCGCTGGCCTCGCTGTGGGGTGCCAGGGGCGGTGCCACCGTACGTGGCACGCTCAGCGCGGCGCTGGCCGATGCCGGCAAGGTCGACGTCGCGTTCCACTGCGCCGGCTCGCACATCGACGGCATCGAAAGCCAGCTGCTCGAGCTGATCGACGCCGGTTGCAACGTCGTGACGACGGCCGAGGAAGTGATCTGGCCCTGGGGCAACCGCGACGATGCAGCGCGGCGCCTCGATGCGGCTGCCAGGAAAAAGGGCGTCACGCTGTTCGCCGCGGGTGTCAATCCGGGCTTTCTCCTCGACCGTCTGCCGACGTATCTTTCTTCGATGACGCTCGGCCCTACCGCGGTGCGCGGCACCCGCCTCGTCGATCTCTCCAAGCGTCGCAATGCCCTGCGTCGCAAGATGGGCGTCGGCCAGGATGCGGCCTCGGTGCGCGAGAGAACCAGCCGCTTCGCGATGGGACACGCCGGCTTTCCCGAATCGGTCCGCTACCTGGCGGCCGCGCTCGGCTGGAGCGTCGGCGAAGTGGTGCAGAGCCTGGAGCCGGTGGTCGCCGACAAGAAAGTCGAAAGGGCAGGGGAAGTCGTTCTTCCCGGCCAGGTGCTGGGGCTGGCCCACACGGCCCGCGCCGTGGCACCCGACGGCAAGGAGATCTCGTTTTCGCTGACGATGAGGCTCGACTGCGAGGAGCCTTTCGACCAGATCGAGATCGACGGGAGGCCGCCGATCGTCGTGCGCTTCCCGATCGGATTGCAGGGCGACCTGGCCACGCTGGCCAGCGCGGTCAACGCGTGCTCGCTGGCCATGGATTCGGAGCCGGGCCTGGTATGCCGGCTCGCGACACCGATCGCACTCTGACGCGGGCAGGCGCGGGAAAACACCGATGGCAACTGGCGCGGGCGCACGGCAGGAAAAACTGAAGGTCGGCATCATCGGCTGCGGCGTGATCGCCAACGCCCACCTTCCTTACGTGCAGAAGGCCGGTGGCGACGCCGTTGCGGTCTGCGATCTCTCGCTCGCTTCGGCAAGCGAGCTGGCCGACCGCTTCGGCGTGCAACGGGTGTATCGCGACGTCGGGGAGATGCTCGCGTGCGAGCGCCTCGATGCGGTCCACGTGCTGACCCCACCGCGCGCCCACGCGCGCTGCGCGATCGCGGTGCTGGAGCGCGGCGTTCCTGCATTGATCGAAAAGCCGCTCGCGCTCAGCCTCGACGACGTCGAGGCGATGTCGGCGGCCGCGCGCCGCGGCTCGACGTTCTTCACGGCCGATCACAACCGCCTGTTCGATCCGCCGATGCTCGAAGCGCGGCGCCTGTGGGAAAGCGGCGCGCTCGGCGACCTCGTCGCGATCGAGAGCTACCAGGCCGGCCTGGCCAGCGAGCGCCAGTGGCTCGGCGACATGGCAGGCGGCGGCATCGGCGACCTCGTGCCGCATCCGCTCTACCTGCAGCTGCATTTCCTCGGCGAGGTCGAGCGGCTGGATGCAGTCGCGTTCGCACCGAAAGAGGACGGGCGCATCGAGGAGCTGCGCGTGCTGATGCAGGGCAAGTCGCGCACCGGGTTCCTGACGATCTCGATGAACGCTTCGCCGATGATGAACACGCTTCGCCTTTGCGGCTCGAAGATGACCGTCGAGGTGAACCTCAACAACATGACGATCGTTCGGCGTCGCGATTACGACGTGCCGAAGATCATCGCCAAGCCGCTGCCGAACCTCGACGAGGCCTGGCAGCTCGTCGGCCAGACCGCTCGCAATACCATCGACTTCGTGCGCGGCCGCATCCGCTACTACCCCGGCATGGGAGAGCTGATCCGGCGCTTCTACGACAGCGTGAGGCGGGGCACACCTCCTCCGGTGAGCGAGGCCGAGGCGCGCGCGGTGGTCGACGTGACCGCACGCATCTGGGATGCTGTCGGGCAGGGCGGTGCAGGCCCGCGCAAGGCCGCGGCGGCGGTGCGCCCGGCGCGTCCGCGAGCGGGCCGTGCCAGGGAAGCTCTCGGCGGCGCGGAACCGGCGGCTTCGAGCGAGCCGGCCGCAGGCGAAGAGGGCACGACGCCCGTCGATCCTCGGGCCGTATCGGGAGAGTGAGCATGCGCGCATTCGTGACCGGAGGAACCGGTTTCCTCGGCAGCCGCGTCGTCAGTCGGCTCCTCGCACGCGGGGACGACGTCGTTGCGCTCGCTCGTGAAGGCGCGGCGGCCGACGCTCTGGCCGGGCGCGGAGTCGAAGTCGTGCATGGCGACCTCGGTGACACCGAACCCTGGCTCCCTCGCGCGGCCGAATGTGACGTTGTTTACCATGTCGGAGCCCGCGTTCTGTCGAGCGGCCCCTGGGAAGAATTCTGGCGTGTCAACGTCGAAGCCACCCAGCGGCTGATGGATGCGAGCCTGGCCGGCAAGGCCCGGCGTTTCGTGCACGTCAGCTCCCTCGGCATCTTCGACATCGACCGCGACGGACTCGAGATCGGCGACGAGAGTGACTACGACCGCCGTCCGATGCTGCGGGGTCACTACACCAGGTCGAAGCTCGACGCCGACCGCCTCGCGTCGACTGCCGTGCGGGTGGGCCGTCCCGTCGTCGTCGTGCGGCCGGGAGTGCTGTACGGGCCGAAGCCGTCGGGACAGGGAATTTTCCTCGGTCGCGTCAAGAAGTTCCTCAGGCCCGACCTTCTCGCAGTCGTCAGCAGCCCCGACTATCGCGTTCCTCTCGTCTACGTCGAGAACGCGGCCGACGCGGTCGTACTGGCCGGCACCGCGGAGGGAATCGAGCGTGGAATCTTCAACGTCATCGACGATCCGGACCTGACGCAGCAGCGGTATTTTCGTACGCTGTCGGACGTGAGGCCCCGACCTCTGCGCGTCGTGTACCTGCCGGTGTCGCTCATCTCACCCGTCGTTCGTGCCGCCGACTTCGCGCACCGCCTGGCACGTCGCCGCCCGTGGACGGTTGCGTACCAGCTGCTGCGCTCCGAACGCAGTGCGCGCTACTCGACCGAAGCCGCGAGGTCGCGTCTCGGCTGGACTCCCGCCGTCGATCTTCGCACCAGCCTTCAGGAGTCGCTCAAGGCTGCCGCGTGAAGGTCGTTTTCGTCGAGGCGTCGTCCGGGAGCGTGGTCGGCGGATCGCTGACCGGAATGCTGGAGCTGCTTCGCGGAATCGACCGGGCCAGGATCACGCCGTCGGTGGTGCTCTACGAGCACAAGCCGTGCATCGGCGAGCTGCGCGAGCGCGGCATCCCGGTGACGGTGGTCTCGCGGCGGGTCCTGCCGAAGACGCATGCGCTGCAGGAAAGCACTGCCTACGCGGGCGCCAGGAACGTGCGTGCGGTGGCCTCCGCGCTTCAGCTCTTGCGGCGCTCCGCGACCTTCGCCGCCGAAACGCTTCCGTCCGCGCTTCGCCTGCGTGCGGCGATGGCACCATTTGCTCCCGACCTCGTCTATGCGTGCAACGGTTTTCGCGGCAACTCCGACGCGATCGTCGCTGCGCGCCTCGTCGGTGTCCCGTGTGTCATCCACGCCAAGGGGTTCGACAAGCTGTCGTGGATCGAAAGGCTGCTGTCCGCATCGGTGGCCGGTTGCATCTCGATGACGAAGGCGATCGAGGACCACTGCCGCGCCGGCGGAATGCGGCCCGGATTCTTCGAGGTGATCTACGACGGGTTGGACCTTGCGGCGTTTCGCCCGAAGCGCGCTTCGGCGGAGGTCCGGCGCGAGCTCGGCCTTGCTGCGGACTGCGAGGTCGCCGGAGTCGTCGGCAACATCCAGCCGTGGAAAGGGCAGAAGGTGCTCGTCGAGGCGCTGGACCTGCTGGCCGCGGAGAAACCGGCGCTCGTCGTCCTCATCGTCGGCGGCACCCACCGCAGCGGCGCCGCTTACGAGCGCGAGGTCCGCGAGCTGGTGGCTGCGCGCGGACTCGCCTCGCGCGTCGTATTTACCGGGCCGCGCGCCGACGTACCCGACCTGATGAACGCGATGGACGTTCTGGTGCACACGTCGGTACGCGGCGAGCCGTTCGGGCGCGTCATCATCGAAGGCATGGCGGTAGCCAGGCCTGTCATCGCGACGCGGGCCGGGGGAGTTCCCGAGTTCGTCCACGACGGCGACGATGCGGTGCTCGTCGAGCCCGGCGATGCGCCGGCCCTGGCGCGCGAGCTTGCCGTGCTGCTGGGCGACCCCGCCCGGCGCGAAACCCTCGGTCGCGCGGCGAGGGTATCGGCAGAGCGATTCGCACTGCCGCGACACGTTGCGCTGATGAGCCGGGCTTTCGAGCGGGCGACCGCAGGTCGTGACGCCGCGCTTCACGGGCGGGCGAAGGCGGCGGCGTGAGCGCGACGGCCTGCTTCGAGCTTCACGGCGTGCGCGTGCGCATGGAGTCGGAGCTGCCGGCGTTCACCGAATATGCCCGCGCTGCCCTCGAGCCTTTCCTCACCGAGGACAAGGGACGCTTCGACATCCGCTCGTCGGTGCAGTGGCGCGAGAGTCCGCCGCCGCGCGACGGAGAGCCCGGAGGCGTGGGCTTCGACGCGATCCCGTGGACACGGCGACCCGACCGCGACCTCTACGTCGGCGGCGCAGGTGCGCTGTGGCTTCGCATCGACGACTTTACCGACCTGCAGATGAAGCTGGCGATGCGCGACGAAAGCGTCGAGCTGACCGGGCGATACTTTTTCCATCTCTCGTCGGGAGGCACCGTCGAATCGCTGCAGAGGCTGCGCCATCGCTCCCACCTCGACGAGCTGAGGGGACGGCGCTTCTCGACGCTGCTGTATTATTTCTTCTACCATCCGCTGCTCTGGTGGCTCAGCCGCGGGGCGGGCTGGAACGTGCTGCACGGCGGCGCCGTCTCGACGCGCATCGGCGCGGTGATCTTCGCCGGCATGCCGGGCTGCGGGAAGTCGACATTGACCGTCTCGATGCTCTCGGACGCCGACCAGAAAATGCTGTCGGACAACCTGTTGCTCCACGACGGGGAAAACGTGCTGGCAGTGCCCGAGTTGCTGCTGCTCGACGAGCGCAGCCGCAAGCTGGCCGGCGCCGGCGCCAAGCGCCTCGTCGCCACCGGCGAGCAGCGCGTCTTCGCGCGCGATGCCTACCGCGTCGGCGACGTCGAGCTGGCGCCGCGCAAGGCGGGCGTGCTGCTGCACGTCGAGCGCGCCAGCGAGTTCCTGCTCAAGCCGCTGGTGCCGCGCGAGAGCGCCGCGCGCTTGCGCGCCGCCAACACGATGGCCAAGGAAGTGCGCCGCCTGTCGATCATGAACGAAGTGCTCGACGTCGTCTCCGGCGCCCGGCGATTCGATGAGCCGGGGGCGGCCGACAAGCTGGCGGCCGTGGTTCCGTCGTTCCTGCTGCAGGTACCGCCGGTGACCGACGCCGTCGGCTTTCTCAAGGAAAAAGTGCTGGGCGAGCTGTTCGACGTGCTTGCGGGGGACGAGGTTTGAAGCTGACGGGCAAGAGGCCGGCGATGTCGCCGCTGTGGCAGCTGTTCGAGGATTTCGGGGGTACGCTGGCGACGATCTTCGCGAAGATGGGCTTCGGCATCATCATCGGGATGATCACCGCGCGCTGGCTCGGCCCCACCTCGCGCGGAATTTTCTCGCTGGTCTCGACGTTTCCCGCGACGCTGACCACGCTGACGAAGTTCGGCCAGGCCCAGGCCGTCATCTACTTCATCCGCCGCGAGAAAGAGGACGTCTCGCGAGTGGCCTCCACTGCCGTGTGGTTCGGCCTGGGCACGGGCGCCCTGCTGATCGTGCTGGTGGTGCTGCTGCGAGACCAGATCCTGCACACGTTCCTGCGCGGCGTGCCGCTGTGGGCGCTGATGACGATCCTGCCGATGATCCCCATCCTGCTGATGGAGAGCTACCTTTACGGGATCCTGCAGGCTACCGACCGCTTCCGGGTCTACAACGCACGGCTGCTCGGCGAGTCGATCATCGCGCTCGTGCTGATGGCGGTGGTGCTCGTCGGTCTCAAGCTCGGGCTTCCCGGCGCGCTCGGCGTCTCGATCGTGCTCAACACCGTGATGCTGCTGTGGGTGTTCTGGACGATCCACAAGGACACGCCGCTGCATTTCCTGTTCGACCGCGGCCTTTTCCGCCGCATGTTCCGCTACGGCATGAAGTCCCACCTGCAGATCATCGCGTCGCACTTCAACTTCAAGACCGGCGTCTACCTTTGCGCATACTACCTGTCGCCGTCGGAAGTCGCGTTCTATGCGATCGGCGCGAAGTTCGCCGAGCAGATGATGTCGATTCCGCAGTCGCTCGGACTGGCGATGTTCCCGCGCCTGGCCGGCGTGAGCGACGAGAGGGTGCACCTGATGACGGCATCTGCATGCCGCCAGACGTTCGCGATCACGTCGGTCTCGGCGCTGGTGCTGACGTTCGTCGGCAAGTTCGCAATCACCACTCTGTACGGGGCCGCGTACGAGCCGGCAGCGGTGCCGCTGATCTACATCTCGTGGGGCATCGTGATGATGTCGATGTACGTGCTGCTGTCTCGCGATTTTACGGCGCGCGACCGCCAGATGGTCAACGTGATTGCCGCCTACATCGCGCTCGGGGGCAATATCGGCCTCAACGTGTGGCTGATCCCGAAGATGGGCATCCGCGGGGCTGCCATCGGCACCAGCACGTCGTACACGGTGGCGGCGCT
Source organism: Candidatus Binatia bacterium (assembly GCA_036493895.1). Taxonomy (NCBI): domain Bacteria; phylum Candidatus Binatota; class Binatia (SeqCode); species Binatia bacterium. Next base: position 46,830 of record DASXOZ010000022.1, read on the forward strand.
GCTGCTGTACGTGTTCTTCCTGCTCGAGTCGGGGATGTCGTGGTACGAGCCCCTGGTTCCCCGGATAGAGGATTTCGAGCGCTGGCGCCGGCTTGCGGCGGAGTTCTCGCAGCGCCTGGCGCGCAGCCGCGTGCCTCGCCCCGATGCGAGATAGCGACTTGCGACCAGATCCCTTTTTCCCCAAGCTGCCCCAAATGGTCCTGGCACCCCCGTCCGAAGGGAAAAAAAGTCACGGCTGGCTGGCGCTGGCCGGGGCAGTGGCGCTGGTCGCCGCAATGGCCGGCCGCGCCGCAGCGCTCGAGGTCCAGTGCGGCGCCGACGACGGCGACGCCTTCGGCTGGTCCGTCGCTACCGGCGGCGATTATGACGGCGACGGCGTTCCCGACATCGCGGTCGGCGCCCCGTGTGCGTGGGTCGGCACCAGCGAAAAGTCGGGCCGTGTAAAAGTCTTCTCCGGCGCCACCGGGGCCGTGCTCGCCTCGCTGCCCGGCGTCCAGGACGGCGAGCGTTACGGCGCCGCTCTCGATTTCATTCCGGACCTCGACGGCGACGGCAGGGACGAGCTCGCGATCGGCGCCCCGGCCTTCGACGTGCCGAAGGAAACGAGCGGCGTTCGCCTCGACGCCGGGCGTCTCGAAGTGCGCTCGATGACGCACGGAGTGCTGTGGGAAACTCGCGGCGCCAACGATTTTGCCGGCCTCGGCGAAACCGTCTCGGCGCTTGCGGACCTGAACGGAGACGGAAAGGCCGACATCGCCGTCGGAGCGAGCGAAGCGCTCGTCGACGGCAGCCGCGACGGTGTCGCCTACGTATTGTCGGGCGCCGACGGGTCGGTGCTCGGCCAGAACGACGGCCTCAACCACTTCGAGAACTGGGGCAGCCTCGTCGGCTATGCCGGCGACGTCGACGGAGACGGCATTCCGGACTGGTTCGCATCCGCCAACGGCGTCAGCCTTCCCGCCGAGGATTTTGTCGCGCGAGCCGCCGGCGTGACGACCACGACCGCGTCCACGACGACCACCACGTCGACCACGACCACTCTCGTCGACCGCGCCGGACGCCTGTCGATCATCTCCGGAAAGCCCCCGTTCGACGTCATCGTCGCGCTGCGCGGCGACGAGACTCGCCAGAGGTTCGGCCGCTCGGCGGTCGCGACCACCGACGGCAACGGCGACGGCAAGAGCGACCTGTGGATCGGATCGCCGGGAGCGAAGGTCGGCAATACCCTGGAGGCCGGGGCCATCGACCTCTATACCGGCGACGGCACGAAGATCCGCCGCATTGTCGAACCGACTCCCCAGCAGTTTGCCGGTTTCGGCACTTCGCTGGTCGCGCCAGGCTCGCTCGACGGAGGACCGGGCAGCGACGTCGTCGTCGGCGCGCCGGATGCGAAAGTGCAGACGCGCGTCGCAGCCGGCCGCGTCGAAGCGTTCAATGCCAGCAACGGCGCGCAGCTGTGGTCCCAGTCGGGCAGCCTGCCCAATTCGCAGTTCGGGCAATCGCTCGGCAGCGGAATCGATTTCGACGCCGACGGCGTTCCCGACATCATCGCCGGTTCGCCCGGCGCGACGCCGGACGGCAGGCGCGGGGCAGGAGCGGCGTACGTGCTCTCCGGCGCCAACGGGAGCGTGCTCGCGTCGTTTGCCGGCAGGCGCGGACGGGAATCGCGCATTTACGTGTCGGGGCCGAACCTGGATCGCGAAGTCGTGATCCGCAGCTTCGATCCATTCGGCCATCGTCGCGAAGCGGAGATCCGCGCATTCCGCGGTTATCCGACGACGAAGCTGTCGATGGCGCTTCTGGACCAGTCCGACCGCGCCGGTGCTGCGAACTCCCTGCTCGCGGTCGGGGCCGGCTCCGGTGGCGGCTCCAGCAACGTGGTCGTCTATCGCGCCCAGCGGCGCCGTCGCCAAGTCTCCCAGTTCCCCGCGTTCCCCACGGTTCCTCCGGGTCCGATGGTCTATAGCGGCAGCGTCAACGTCGCCGGAGGCAATTTCTCCGCGGCCAATGCCGGCGACGAGATTGCGGTCGCACCGGCTGACAATGTCACGGGCACGATCGACATCGCGGTGCACCGCCGCCAGTTCGTCGATCCGAACGGCATGATCTCCTGGCAGAAGATCGTCGAGTTCGCGGCGTTCAAGCCGGCCGACACGATCGAAGGCAACCTCGTGAACGCAGTCGGCGTGAACATCGCCGGCGGCAACGTGCAGAAAGAGTCGGACCCCAACGGCCAGCAGGACGAGGTCATTGCGGCGCCGGCGGCAGGCCTTCCTGCCGTGCGCGTGTTCTCGGGCACCGGCACGCAGGTCGCGCAGTGGCAGGCCTACCCGCTGCAGGGCAGCCTCGGTCCCAACTCCGGAGTGCTGCTCGCCGTTGCCGATCTCAACGGCGACGGCCAGCGCGAGATCATCACGTGCCCGGCATCCGGTCAGATCTGGATCCAGGCGTGGGACGGCAAGGGGAAACACTTCACCCCGAACGGGCTCGGCAACGCGGTCAGCTTCTTCCTTACCGGGCATGCGGATGCGATCGCAGCGGCGGACGTCGATTTCGACGGGGCCGACGAGATCCTGATCTCCACGGGTCCCGGCAGCGCCGGGCAGGTCCTCGCGTTCGAAGCCGACGGGTCGCCGGTCAAGGGATGGCAGGGTTTCGCGCCGTACGGGCCTCTGGCGCAGGCAAAGCTCGGCCTCGTCGGCACCAACAGCTTCTGGCGACCCTGAGTACCGCGTGACGGCAGGGGCCAGCAGGAGCCCGCGGCCGGGGCCGGCTGCGGTCGTCTACGTGATCGCGCAGATGATCACGGGCGGCACCCAGACCCATATCCTCCAGGTTCTGCGGCTGATCGACAGGGAACGCTTCTGTCCGGTGCTGTTCGCGCTGAGAGACGACGGCAACCTGCTGGAGACCGTCCGCGGGCTCGACGTCGAAGTACGCACATTCGGCATGGGCGGATCGCTCAGGAACCCGAGTGATATCCTAGGTTTGAGCCGGATGGTGAAGGCGTTGCGCGACGTGCGTCCGGCCGTCGTGCACGGGTATCTGCTGCGCGGCAATTTTTACGCTGCCGTCGCCGGGCGCCTCTGCGGCGCGGCGGTCGTCACGAGCAAACGCGGCCTGCACCGCCCGGCCGGCGTGGCCGAAAAGCTCGCGGTCCGCGTCTCGGGCCGCCTGTCGGACGTGGTCACCGGCAACGCTCCGCAGGTTCTCGAGTTCACGCGCGAAGTGGAAGGGCCGCAGACCGCGAGGATGGTGATGATCCCGAGCGGGACCGACACGGAACGTTTCGACCCGGACCGCGTTGGCAGTGCCGCGCGAGACAAGCTGAGGGCAGAGCTCGGGATCGGCGACGATCCGATCGTCGGCACGGCGATAACTTTCAGGCCTCGCAAGGGGTTCCGGATGTTTTTTGAGGCGATGGCCGAGCTTCGCCGCAGCTTTCCGCGGGCCCACGCCGTCATCGCCGGCGCCGACGAGATGCCGCTGGAGCCCGCCGAGCTGATGCGCTCCCTCGGCCTGGACGCCAGCGTCCATCTTCTCGGGCGCCGCAGCGACATGCCCGAGGTGCTGTCGGCCTTCGACGCCTTCGTGCTGCCGTCCGAGAGCGAAGGGATGTCGAACGCGATCCTCGAGGCGATGGCGATGCGGCTGCCGGTGGTCGCGACGTCGGTCGGCGGTGCGCCCGAAGTGATCGAGGAGGGGGTCAGCGGCAACCTGGTCGACTATCCGGATGCCGGTTCGATGGCCGCCCGGCTTTGCGTCCTGCTGGGCGATGCGGCGCTGCGCCGGCGCATCGGCGAGGCTGCCCGCACCCGCGTCGTCGCGCGCTATTCGGCGAGCGGCATGGTCCGCCAGATCGAAGATTTGTACGTGACGCTTCTCAATGGGAAAACGCACTGAAGGCCGCGGCCACCCGCAATCCCAGGAGCCCGATCAGCAGCAACGACCCCGGCGGATCCGATCCAGCGACACGACCCCGCGATGGGGCCGCAGCGGCGCGGCTGCCCGGCAACCGCAGTGTGCGAGCGATCGGGCCTGGAAGCAGTGCAGCGCAATGACGACGGGACGCTCCAGTGGCCGGGCTGCCGCTGCCACGGTGCCCGCGCAAACGGCGGTGGCGGGATGTCCGGATCGAGGAGGACGATGAGGAGTCTGACGAAAGTTGTGACGGTCGCCGGCGTGCGACACCGCCTGGCGGCGACGGCAGCAGTCGCGACGGGAGTCGCGCTCGTGGTTGCCGCGTGCACAGGAGGAGAGAGCCGCCGCGACGCCGGGCCGCCGCCGCAGCGGCGCATCGTCGTGCTCGGTTTCGACGGAGTGGATCCGAACTTCGTCGAGCAGTGGAAGGACAAGCTGCCGAACATGTCCGAGATGATGAATACGGGCACGTTCAAGCACCTGGCCACGACCACTCCGCCGTCGTCGTGCACCGCGTGGGCCACCTTCACGACCGGAATGAATCCCGGCGGTCACGGCATCTTCGATTTCATCCTGCGCGATCCGAAGACGTACCTTCCCGACCGCACGGGCTCCGTCAGCCACAAGGCGGAGTACCGGTTCGGCCTGTTCGAAACCAAGCCCGAGACGTTCACGTCGACGATGACCGGAGAGTCGTTCTGGGCCACGGCCGACCGCGCCGGCAAGCGCAGCGTCGTGCTGAGAGTGCCGTGCATTTATCCGCTCGAGCAGGAACAGCACAGCTACGCGCAGGGCGGACTCGGCCTGCCTGACGTGCGCGGCAGCGAAGGCACGTTCCACTACTGGTCGAGCGACCTCAGCCCTCGCGACGCTGCCAATCCCGAGCTCGGCGGCCGCGTCGTCTCGCTTGCGCAAGGCGATTCGGTCGACACCGACATCGAAGGCCCGGTCAATCCGCTTTCCGACAAGGGCGACCGCGTAACGGTTCCACTGCACCTGTCGCGCGCCGGCAAGGATGCGGTGGCGGTGGAGCTGGCGGGCCGCAAGGAAACGCTGGAGACGGGACACTGGAGCGACTGGTTCCGCATCCCGTTCAAGATCACGGCGTTGTCGACGATTTCGGGGATGGCGCGCTTTCGCGTGCTCGAAGTGCAGCCGAATCTTCGCCTGTACATGTCGCCGATCAACTACGACCCGGAGGATCCGGCGATCGCCGTCACCGAGCCCGAGGGCTACTCGAAGGAGCTCGTCAAGGCAGTCGGCGACTACAAGACCGTCGGGTGGAACCACGAGACCTGGGGCCTGAACGAAGAACGCATCGACGAGGAAGCGTTCATGCAGGACATCTGGGACACGTTCCGCGAGAGCGAGGCCATCACGCTGCACGAGCTCGAGAATCGCAGCACCGAGCTGCTGGTCTCGGTGTTCGTCGAGACCGACCGCACCTCGCACATGATGTACCGCCTGATCGACCCCGAGCACCCTCGCTACGACGCCGCTCTGGCCGCGCGCTTCGGCGACTCGATCCTGAAAACCTACCAGAGGGCCGACGAGATCATCGGCAAGGTGCGCGCCAAGCTCGGCCCGCAGGACATCCTGTTCGTATTGTCGGATCACGGTTTCCACAGCTGGAGGCGCGGCTTCAACGTCAACACCTGGCTCGTCCAGGAAGGCTTCATGGCGCTGAAAGGAGGCGCGAAGTCGACGACGAAGAAGTTCCTGCAGGACGTCGACTGGTCGAAGACCAAAGCGTACGCCCTCGGCGTCGGCGGCATCTACGTCAACGTGGCCGGCCGCGAAGGAAAGGGCATCGTCAAGCCTGGCGCCGAATACGACCAGGTCATCAAGGACATCCAGGATCGAATGACGAAGGTCGTTGATCCGAAGACCGGAAAGCCGGCGGTCAACGTCGTCTATTCGGGAAAGGATACGTGGAAGGGCAGTCGCGTCGGCGAGGGCCAGGACATGCAGATCGGGATGGCGCCGGGATACCGGGTGTCGTCGGCGACGCCGCTCGGCGGCGCTCCGGAAGGACTGTTCGAGGACAACATGAAGAAGTGGAGCGGCGACCACGCCACGTCGGAGACTGACCAGACCGAAGGCGTGCTGATGAGCAACGTCAAGATCAGCGACGAGCATCCGGCCATCGGCGACCTTGCGCCGACGATCCTGACGCTCCTCGGGGTGCCGGTGCCGCCGCAGTACGACGGCCACGCGCTGAACCTGGCCGCGCCGGCGGGGAAGTGAAGCGATGCGCTGGGTAGCAAAGATCGTCGCTTCGGCTCTCGGCGGTTTCGTCGGCGCGGCGCTGGTAGGTCTCATCGAGGCCGCCGTGATCGCAACGACCGAAGGCGGCGACGAGTTCGGCGTGTTCCGCTTCGGTGTGCTCTCGTACGGAGTGATCGGCTCTGCGGTCGGCGGCGGGCTGGGCTTGGGCTTCTGCATCGTGCCGGCACTGGCCCGCGATGCGCGCGCCGCGGCGGCGACGGGGGCCGGCGTGGTGGCCGCGCTGCTCGGCCTGGCCGTTGCGCGTTTCCGAATCGTCCGCGACGTGTTTGCCGAAAGCCTGCCGGTCGCCTCGTCCAAAGGGCTTCTCGTGCACGCGGGGCTTCTCGTTGCTGCCGTCGTCGTGCTGTGGCTGCTGCGACGAATCGTGCTCGCACTGTCCAAGCCCGGCGGCACCGGTATCTTTGCGACCGTCGCGCTCGCGGCAGTGCTGGTCGGTGCCGGATCCGCGGCCACGGCGGGGCTCGACATGCTCCACAAGGCGCCCGTGGCGCCGACCCAGCCCGGTACGGCGACAGGACCGAGCGTCATCCTGATCATCGCCGACACGCTGAGGGCCGATCACCTCGGCACCTACGGATCGACGACGACGAAGACGCCGGGCATCGACCGGCTGGCCAAGGACAGCGTCGTCTTCGAGAACGCCTTCTCGAACTCGACGTGGACGCGGCCGTCGATCTCGACGATCCTCACTTCACTGTACCCGTCCTCGCACAAGGTCATGCTGAAGACCGACTCTCTGCCCGACGGCGTCACGACGCTGGCGGAAGTGATGAAAGGTGCCGGCTACCGCACCGTCGGGTACGTGACGAACATCAACGTCGCGCCGGCGTTCAACTTCGAGCAGGGCTTCCAGGAATACTACTACCTGTCGCCGGACTTCTTCTTCGGCGCCACCGACTCGGGCTCCAAGCTGGCGTTCTACAGCGGGATGCGCCTCATCCGTGAGCGCTTCATCTCGAAGGCAAAGTACGTCCAGAACTATTACCAGGACGCGCAGACCGTCAACGGCGCGGCGCTCCCGTGGCTCGACCACAACGCCGACGGGCCGTTCTTCGCGCTGATCCACTACATGGATCCCCACGACCCGTACTTCGAGCTCCCGTACGACGGCATTGCCGTTGCGCGCGTCGACACGCCGGACCCCGATCCTTCGCAGCGCGACCGCCTCGAGAAGCTCTACTCGGGAGAAGTCGAATACCTCGACCGTTTCATCGCGAACCTCGTGGACGCGCTGCAGGCATCGAAGCACTACGACGACACCGTGATCGCGCTCGTGGCCGACCACGGCGAGGAGTTCTACGAGCACAAGGGCTGGTGGCACGGCACGACGCTGTACGATGAGCTGTCGCACGTGCCGGTGATCATGAAGCTGCCGAAGAGCGCCAAGGCCGGCACGAGGGTGAAACCCTGGGCCGAGCTTCTCGATATCGCGCCGACCCTTGTCGGAGCAGCCGGCGTCACTGCGCCCGATGCGTGGCAGGGGCGCGACCTGTTCTCCGACAAGCCCGCGCCGGCGGCCCTCTTCCAGGAAGAGGACCACGAGGGCAACGTCCTGCACTCGATCCGCAAGGACAAGTGGAAGCTCATCACGGCCAACGAAGGCAATCCCCGCGGACTGGCACCGGTGGAGCTCTACGACATGCAGGCCGATCCCCACGAGATGAAGAACGTCGCGGCGGCCAATGCCGAGGTGGTCGACGGTTTGCGCGCAGACCTGGAAACGCTGAAGGCGAACGCCGGCTCCAAGGCGGTAACTGGTGCGGGAGGTGCAGGTGTGGATGCTGCCACGCAGGAGAAGCTGCGCTCGCTCGGGTACGCGAGCGGCAAGTAGCGCAACGGCCATGCGCGGGCGCCGCCTCGTCGGCGCGCGCATTGGCCCGACGAAGTCGGACGAGAAACTCGAAAAGGAGCGCGCACATGCTGCTGGTCGTCGGCTGGGACGGCGCAGGATGGAACCTGGTTCGTCGCTTCGTCGGCGAAGGCCGAATGCCGACGACGGCCCGGCTCCTGGCCGGCGGCGCCTGCACGTGGAACGTCCGCTCGACCACGCCGCCGGTGACGTTTCCCGCGTGGACGAGCTTCCTTACCGGCGCGAATCCCGACCACCACGGCATCACCGATTTCACGATTCCACGCCCGGGCGCTTACGCGGTGCGTTTCGTCAACGCGACGCACCGGCGGCTGCCGACCTTCGTGGCGTCGATGGCCGACGCGGGCCTGCGCATCGGGATGTACGGAATGCCGGCGACGTTCCCGCCCGAAGCGCGCGGCGTGTTCGAGATCTGCGGCTTCGATACTCCGCTCGGATCGTCCGCATCCGTGCGCGCGACGCATCCGGAGTCGTTCGGCCGGGAAATTCGCGAGCGCCACGGCCGGCTCGGCATCGAGGGAATCCCGCAGGGCCGGATCGATGCGACGTGGCATCGGCGTGCGGCGCTCCGGCTCGTGGACGACGTGCGCCTGCGTTCGCGCATCGCCGAAGAGCTGATGCGTGAGCACGCGCTCGACGTCTTCGTCGTGCACTTCATGGAGCCGGACACGGTTGCCCACCATTTCTGGCAATTCGACGACGAGGCGTCGCCGCGTCATCGCGAAGGACCCCGCGGCGTCATTGCCGACGTCTACGCCGCCCTTGACGAAGGCCTTGCCCGGTTGCTCGCTGCTGCCGGTAACGACGCCGACGTGCTGCTTCTTTCGGACCATGGCAGTGCCGGCGGCTCCGATCGGGTGCTGCTGTGGAACCGCTGGCTCGCCGACCACGGATACCTGCGGTTCACGGGTTCCGGCGCCGCCGCGCAGGGCCTCAAACGGCGCGCCTTGGCGTCGATCCCTTCGTCATGGCAGGCGCGGGCATTCGCGGCTGCCGGGGGCCTGGCCGACCGCGTGGAATCGGGCTCGCGCTTTGCCGGCATCGACTGGGACCACACGTCCGTGTACAGCGACGAAGTCGCGTACTTTCCGTCGCTGCGAATCAACCTGCAGGGACGCGAGCCGCGCGGCATCGTTTCGCCGGCCGTACGCGAGGAGCTGCTCGCGCGGCTCACGCAAGATCTGCTCGAGATGAAAGATCCGTTCGACGACGGCTGCGTCGTGCTCTCGGCGGCGCGCCGCGAAGCCCTGTTCGACGGCCCTTTTGCCGCGCGTCTTCCCGATCTCGTGCTCGAGCTGAGGAAACCCGGCGGCTACGCTTATGCTGCCGCATCGAGCCGCGCCGGGCGCGAGAAGACGTGGATCCGCCGCCTCGGCGACGACGAGCAGGTCGGCGCGAAAGGCTCGGCGCCTGGCGGCGTGCACGACCAGTACGGCATTGCGCTGCTTGCCGGACCTCACGCGCGGCCGCACGGCGTCGCCGCTTGCGACGACGGTGACACCTGCGGGCTCGCAGATCTCGGAGTCACGGCGCTCGCGCTCGCCGGCCTCCCGGCCACCGCATCGATGCAGGGCCGCTGCCTCGTGGAGCTGCCGGCTCGCGGCATCGCAGCTTCGGTTGCGACACCGCGCACCGAGCCCGAGAGCGACTACGCAGCGGATGAAGAACGCGAAGTCGAAAGCCGCCTGAGGGCGCTCGGATACCTGCCGTGACGGTCGCGTCCGCTGCTGCGGCCCGCCGCACTCCTTCGCGCAGCCTGCGCAGAATCGCGCTGGTCGCGGCCTGTCCGTTTCCGTCTCCGCAAGGCTCCCAGGTGTTCGTCGGACAGATGGCGCGTCACCTGGCGACGGCCGGACACGAAGTTCACCTGCTGACGTACGGGCAGGGAAGCGGCCTGGCGCCCGACGGCGTCGTTCATCACCGCATCGCGCGTCTTCCCGGCGACGATTCGTCGCGCTCCGGTCCGAACCTGGCCAAGCCGTTCCTCGACGTCCTTCTCGCGCAGCGACTGGCGCGCATCGTGCGCGAGCGCCGCATCGACGTCGTCCACGCGCACAACTACGAAGCCGCCGTCGCCGCGCTCGCCGCGAGAATGATCTCGGGCGCGCCGGTCGTCTACCACAGCCACAACCTGATGGGCGACGAGCTGGAGACGTATTTCGCCGGCGGCGTACTTCGTCGTTTCGCCGCCGGGATCGGTCGAATGCTCGACGCGCAAGTGCCGCCGCGCGCCGATCGCACCATCGCGCTTTGCGACTGGAGCGCCCGCGCGCTGGTCGCGGCGGGATGCCAAGCCGAAAAAATCACCGTCATCGCTCCGGCAGTCGAGGACGACGGGGCCTTGCCCGACGGCGCCACCGCTCGCCGGGCGCTCGGGATCGGCGACGGGGATTTCGTCGTCGGGTATGTCGGGAACCTCGATACGTACCAGAACCTGGAGCTGCTCGTGGCAGCCATGTCCCGGCTCATCGGCAACGCAGCGGCCCGCGGCGCCGGCGGCCGGCCGCGCCTGCTCGTCGTGACGCATGGCGGCGGCGCGCCGCTGCGTCCTCTGCTGGCCGCAGCAGGCCTCGAGGCAGGTCTCGAGGCAGGTCTCAAGGCAGGTCTCAAGGAGGGACAAGCAGCCATCGTCGTCGAGGACGCCGACTTCGAGCAGGTCCGCCGCGCGATGGCAGCAAGTGACGTGCTGGCGCTACCGCGGCGGCTCGGTTCCGGCTATCCTGTCAAGCTCCTGAATTACATGAGCGCGGCCAAGGCGGTCGTCTCGGCGGGCTGCGGATCCAAGGTGCTCACGGACGGGGTCGATGCCGTCGTCGTCGAAGACGACGATGCGCAGGCTTTCGCGGCGGCGCTCGTAGCGCTTCGGGAAGACCCGCGACGGCGAAAGGCGCTTGGAGAAGCGGCGCGGCGGCGCTTTCTCGCAGGAATGACGTGGCAGGCCGTGCTGCCGCGGATCGAGGCGGTGTACGACGGCTTGCGGGAGGCCGGCGGCCGCAGCGGCGAAACGGAATCGCAGTGAGAATCGTGAGAAGGACCAGATCGATGGGGAAGCGGTGGCGGTGCGGATCCGGGCGCGGCGTTGCGGCACGCCGCTGCTCTTGCGGCGCGCGGGGAGTCGTTTCGTGACGGCCGACGAGCAGGCGCCGACGCTGTCGGTCGTCATCCCGATCTTCAACGAGGAAGAAACTCTCGAGAAGCTCTACGAGAGGCTGTCGGCCGCGCTTGCGGCCACCGGCGAGAGCTTCGAAGTCGTCTTCGTCAACGACGGCAGCCGCGACGCCTCGGAAAGGATTCTTCGCGAATTCCACGCGCGCGATCCCCGCTTCAAGTCGATCCACTTCTCGCGCAACTTCGGTCACCAGACCGCGATCACCTGCGGGCTCGACCATGCGCACGGGCAGGCCGTGGTCGCGATGGACGGCGACCTTCAGGATCCGCCCGAAGTGCTTCCCGATCTCCTCCGGCTCTGGCGCCAGGGTTACGAAGTGGTCTACGCGGTGCGCCAGAAGCGCAAGGAAGGCGTTCTCAAGCGCACCGCGTACAAGGCGTTCTACTGGCTGCTGCGCCGCGTGTCCTATCTCGACATTCCGCTGGACTCGGGCGACTTCTCGCTGATCGACCGGCGCGTGATCGACATCCTGCGCTCGATGCCCGAGCGCAACCGTTTCGTGCGGGGTCTGCGCACCTGGGCGGGATTCCGCCAGATCGGCTACGAGTATGCTCGCGAAGCGCGTTTTGCGGGGCAGTCCAAGTACAGCCTGGCGCAGCTGATGAAGCTCGCGTTCGACGGCCTCGTCTCTTACTCGTACGTACCGCTTCGCCTCGTCAGTAATGTCGGATTTCTCGTGTCGATGACGGCGCTCGCGTACATGGCCTACCTGCTGATCGCACGCCTGTTCGGCGGCACGCCGATCCAGGGCTGGACCTCCACGGTCGTGATCCTGCTGTTCCTCGGCGGCATCCAGCTTCTGTCTCTCGGTGTGATCGGCGAATACGTCGGACGCATCTTCGAGGAGGTCAAAAGGCGGCCGCACTACGTCGTACGCGAGAAAGTGGGCCTCGCGAGCGGCTCGGAACGCGCGGAGGCGCTGCGTTGAAGAGGCGCCTTGCCGACCTTGCGGTTGCGGCCTTCCTGCTCGGTACGGTGCAGGCCGTGGTCGAGACAGGCGTGCTGGCGTGGCTCAACCGGAGTCTGCTGCTGGCTCCCTACCGTTTCTTTCCGACGCACCAGTACGACGCATTCGCCAAGCTGTATTTCCTCGCTGCCGATCGCTTGCCGCTTCCGCTCATGCTGCAGGACTTCGTCGGCCAGGGACTCCTTGCCAAGCTCGCGCTCGCGCCCCAGCTCGTCGCGATCAACGCCGCGGCGGGCCTCGCGGTCGCGTTGCTGCTCGCACCCGTGGCGGGACTTCTCGGAGTCGGCAAGGCGGGCGCGAAGGACAGTGCTCGTCGCGCGCTCACCGTCGTCGTCGCGACGTGCCTCGTCGTGCACCTCGCGGTCTGGGCGGCCGAGTTCCAGGCTCCGCAATACGTCACGGCGTTCAAGCTGGTGCGCGCGATCGCGCGCGACCTGATGGAAGGAGGCGCGGGGCTCGCGATCGGTGTGCTCTTCGTCTCCGCGGCGGCGACACGGCTGGCGTTGGCCACCCGCATCACGAGGACGGCTGTGGCCGCTGCCGCCGTCGTGCTGGTGTCCGCGAACCTGCTGTCAGGCACCGACGTCGCGTCGGCGTCGCGAAATGCCGCCGCGACAACCGCACCGCCGTCCCCGGCCTCGCGCTACAACGTCATCCTGATCTCCGTCGACAGCCTGAGAGCCGACCATCTCGGCGTCTACGGCTACAAGCGCGCGACATCGCCGGCGATGGACGCGATCGCACGCGAAGGCGTGGTGTTTCGCCACCATTCGAGCACGACGTCGTGGACGCTTCCGGCCCACATGTCGCTGCTGACCGGCCGCTCCCTGCTCGGCCACGGCGTCGTCTCCGACGACCGCAGCCTTCCCGCCAGCATCGGCACCGTGGCCGAAGCGTTCCAGAAGGCAGGTTACCAGACGCACGCGATCGTCTCGGCGCCTTACCTCGGCTCCCGCTACGGTTTCGCAAAAGGCTTCGAGGACTACGACGACAGGACGATCCATTTCGAGACGAACGAGGAATCCTACCACAGCGTCACCGCGCCCAAGCTGCTCGCCGCGACGGATGAATTCCTCGAGCAGAAGCGCGACAGGCCGTTCTTCCTGTTTCTGCATTTCTGGGACGTCCACTACGACTACGCGCCGGGGCCGCCGTACGAGACGATGTTCGACCCTGACTACAAAGGCACGATGACGGGGACGAACTACTACTTCGACCCGGCCATCCACGCAGGCATGGACCAGCGCGACCTCGACCACCTCGTCGCACTGTACGACGGCGAGATCCGGCTGGTCGACGACCACATCGCAAGGCTTCGCAGCGAGCTGGCAACGCTCGGGGTCGCCGGACGCACGATGATCGCGATCGTCGGCGACCACGGCGACGAGTTCTTCGAGCACGGCAACAAGGGCCACCACCGCACGCTCTACGAGGAAGTGCTGCACACGCCGTTCCTGCTCGACGTGCCGGGCGTCGAGCCGGCGCGGCGCGACGTGGAACAGGAAGTCAGCATCATCGACGTGGGGCCGACGCTGATGGCGCTGGCCGGTGTCGCTGCGCCGTCGGGACCGCAAGCTATGGAGGGCAGGGATTTTTCCGGCCTTTACACCGGCGCAGCCGTTCCCGGACCGGCCCCCGTGCACGCCGAGCTTTACCGGACCGGCATTCGGACGGTCGAGGTGGCCGAGCTCGATTCGCGCCGCAAAGTGATCCACCAGTTCCAGCGCCGGCGGCTGGAGACGTTCGACCTCGACGCCGATGCCGGCGAGCAGCGGTCGCTGGCGCCCACCTCGGCGAGCGCCGTGCCGATGGTCGGCAGCCTTCGCGACTGGCTCGACGGCGGCTGGCATCATTTCGACCGCCAGCTGCGCACCGAGGGCGTGAGCAAGGTCGTCCTCGACGCCAAAACCGCAGAGCAGCTCAAGTCGCTCGGCTATCTCAACTGACGCCGGTGAGCCGTTTCGTCTTCTACACGCTCGTCGGCCTCGGGATCGCCGTGCGTACCTGGATGCTGACCCACAATACGCTGGTCAACGGCGGCGACGTCGACGTGTACCTGGCCGACGAAGGCATCGTCGGACTGATGGGCAAGCACATCCTCGAGCATCATGCGCTGCCGGTTTTCTTTTACGGCCAATCCTACCTCGGCGCCCTCGAAGCGTACTGCGCGGCCGCGATGTTCGCGGTGTTCGGCGTCGGATGGATGCCGCTACGCGCGGTTCCGTTCCTGTTTTCGATCCTGCTCGGCATCGCGGTGTACCGTTTCGGCTACCGTTATTATTCGGTAGCCGTCGCACGCTGGGCGACGGCTCTCGTAGCCGTCGCGCCGATGTACTTCCTGCAGTGGAACCTGAAGGCCCGCGGCGGCTTCGTCGAGCACGTCGTGCTGCTCGTCGTGGTGATGCTGCTGTTCTGGTCGTTCTACCTGTACCGGCAGCGCGATCGCGCCACGGCGTTCGCGCTCGGCCTCGTCTCGGGAATCGCGCTGTGGGTGAACCAGCTCGTCGGCGCCTACCTGGCGGTGATGGCCGGCCTGCTGCTCCTCGATCGCGAGGATCGGCGAGGGTGGGGCGTTGCGGCGGCGGGCCTGATTCTCGGTGCCGGCCTGTTGATCGGCTACAACGTCGTTCATCCGCTGGCCACGCCGCGCTCGCTGGCGCGCAAGGCTCTCGTGATGAACCGCGTGGCGGTCGCCGAAAGGGACCAGCAGTGGGCGCGCAAGGGGTTCGACCAGCGCGTCGCCGCGCTCGGCGACGGGCTCGACAAGCTCGGCATCGTCTTCGGCGTGCCACCGGGTCTCGGTGTCGCCCGGCTCGGTATGAGTGAGGAAGCGCGCGAAGGCGGGGCCCTCGGGCCGCTTCGCCGTGCGTCGTTCTTCGTTCCGCTCATCGCCTTCGGAGTCGCTCTCCTCTCGGCCCGGCCGCGGCGCGGACCCGGAGGATGGTCGGCCGTGGGTTCCGACCAGCTTCTCGCCCTGTTCTTCCTCGTGACTTTCGCAGTCGGCTACGTCAGTCCGCGCTACATGCTGCCGGCCTACCCTCTGGCCGCGCTGCTGGCGGCTGCGCTGGTGGTGAGAATCGCCGGCCGGCGGCGGCGCTGGATGATCGCTGCGCTGGTGGCCGTACTGGTGTTCAACGTGGCAGGGTGGGTGGACGCGGCGACCACGTCCTCGTCCGCGGACGAGGAGCGGGGCCAGCGCCTCGTGGAATGGCTGGATGACCGCGCGATCCGTGCCTGTTATAGCGCCTCCCCGCTGTACCACGTCGTGTTCGCCGGGGGCGAGAAGGTCGTGATCTCGCCGCTGCAGAAGGATCGATATCCCCCTTATGACGCCGTCGTCGAGGCTACCGATTCGATCTGCTACGTGTTCCGCGACGACCAGGCCGACAAGAGGCAGCACCTGGCGATGATGGCGCTGCTCGACGGGAAGGGGGTCCACTACAAGCGCGCCGAAGTGGGAGCCTACCACGTGCTCTACGACTTCGAGCCGCGGCGCCAGATCCGCGCCGCCGACGTCGAGGCTGCAAGACAGGCGCCGGGACCGGGAGGAAACGGTGGGGACGAGGACGATGCCGATACGGAGTGACCGATGACGAGCGACCTGGAAAAGAAAATCGCCGACGGACGGGCCCATGCAGGAGTCGTGGGACTCGGCTACGTCGGCCTGCCGCTGGCAGTCGAGCTGGCGGCCTCCGGCCTCAAGGTGACGGGGCTGGACGTGTCGCAGCCGAAAGTGGACGCGATCCGCGCCGGCCGCTCGTACATTCTCGACGTGGCCTCCGGGCGCGTTTCGGACCTTGTCGCAAGGAAGCTCCTCGATGCGACGACCGATTTCGCCGCGGTCGCGGACCTCGACACCATCAACATCTGCGTGCCGACGCCGCTGCGCAAGACACGCGAGCCCGACCTTTCCTACGTGATCGGCGCGATCGACTCGCTGATTCCGCACATGAGGCCGGGCCAGCTGCTGATCCTCGAGAGCACGACGTACCCCGGCACCACCGACGAGATCGTGCTGCCACGGCTGCGCGCGGCGGGCCTCGAGCCCGGCCGCGACGTCGAGGTCGCGTTCTCACCCGAGCGTACCGACCCCGGCAACAAGCTGTTCGACACGCGCCGCATCCCGAAAGTCGTCGGCGGTTGCACGCCGGTCGCGAGCTCGGCCGCCAAGGCACTGTACGGGCGCTGCATCGACCGCGTCGTCATGGTCAGCTCTCCGCGCGTCGCCGAAATGGTCAAGCTGCTCGAGAACACGTTCCGCAGCGTCAACATCGCGCTGGCCAACGAGATGGCGATGATGTGCGACCACCTCGGCATCGATGTCTGGGAAGTGATCGACGCAGCCGCCACCAAGCCCTTCGGGTTCATGCCGTTCTACCCCGGGCCGGGTCTCGGCGGCCACTGCATCCCCGTCGATCCGCTGTACCTTACGTGGAAAGCCCGGGCCGAAGGCTTCGAGCCGCGATTCATCGAGCTGGCCGGGCAGATCAACGCAGCCAAGCCGGAGTTCGTCGCCTCCAAGATCATGGACGCGCTCAACGACCGGGAGAAATCGCTGAAGGGCTCGCGCATCCTCGCGCTCGGCGTCGCGTACAAGCGCGACGTCGACGACGTGCGCGAGTCGCCGGCCCTCGACGTGATGGCGCTGCTCATCGACAAGGGCGCCGAGATCGCGTTCTCGGACCCGTTCGTCTCCGAGGTCGAGGTGCGCGGCCGCAAGCTGCGCAGCGTCGCGCCCGATCCCGAACGCATCGCGGCAGCCGACGCGGTCGTGCTGCTTACCGACCACACGGCCTTCGATCGTCCGAAAATCGCCGCCGCCGCCCGCCTGCTGATCGACACGCGCAATGCATTCCGTGGCATCGACGGGGACCATATCCTCCGCGTCTGAAGCGGCGCGCGGTGCCGGCGTGCCGCCGTCGCGGCGCATCGCGCTCGTGATCGGGCAGCTCACCTACGGCGGTGCCGAGGGTCAGCTGTTCGAGCTCGCGCGCGGTCTTGCCGCCTTTGCCGAGCCGTTCGTCTATTGCCTGTCGGAGAGCGCGGAGCCTTATGGCACGCGCATCCGCGAGGCTGGCGTTCCTCTTCGCGTGCTGCCGTCGCGCGGCAGCTTCGATCTCGGACGCGTGCGGGCTCTGCGACGCGCGCTTCGCGAAGACCGCATCGAGCTGGTGCATTCGTTCCTGTTCCTCGCCAGCAGCTATGCGTACCTGGCGACCCGGGGCATGCGCGGAGTGCCGCTGGTGACTTCCGCGAGAAACTGCAAACCGGAGCCGAGCCGCGTGCGATGGCTCGTGATGCGCGCTGCCTTCCGGTCGTCGGCGCGCGTGATCTGCAATTCGCGCGAGATGGCGCGCTATGCCGCCGAGTACTACGGGGCCCCGCGCTCGCGTACCGTCGTCGTCTGGAACGGCGTCGACACGACGCGGTTCACCGCTGCGCGCCGGCCCCATGCGGGGCTGAGGATCGGAACCGTCGGTCGCATCGAGACACAGAAGAACCTCGACGTTTTCCTCGACGCGGCCGCGCGGGTGCTGGCCGAAAGACCGGATGCGAGCTTCGAGATCGTCGGCGACGGCTCGCTGCGCGAGCACTACCAGGCCGAGGTCGAGCGGCGCGGCCTGGCCGCCAGCGTCCGCCTCCCGGGCGTGCGCAGCGACATTCCGGAGTTTTTCGCGGGCCTCGACCAGTTCTGGCTCACGTCGGACTGGGAAGGCACTCCCAACGTCGTGCTCGAGGCGATGGCCGCGGCGCTGCCCGTCGTCGCGACCAGGGTCGGCGGCACTCCCGAAGTGATCGACGACCGACACACGGGCCGCCTCGTCGAGGCCGGCGATGCCGAGGCGGTGGCGGCCGCGGCCCTCGAGCTGGCAGCGGATGCGGGCGCGGCAAGGCGCATGGGCGCGGGCGCGGCGCGCGCGGCCTCGGAGAGTTTTTCGATCCGCGCGATGGTCGATGCGACCGCGACGGTCTACGAGGCGGCGCTGGCATGAACGGGACTTTCATCAGCGTCATCATTCCGATGCGCAACGAGCAGGACTGGATCGAGCGCTGCCTCGGCAGCGTGCTCGCGCAGGACTGGCCGCGCGATCGCATGGAAGTGCTGGTGGCCGACGGAATGTCGAGCGACGAGTCGCCGCGTCTTCTCGATGCACTGGCAGCGCGAGATCCGCGCGTGCGCCGCATCGACAACCCCGGGTTGATCGTTCCGACGGGCCTCAACCTGGCGATTGCGGCAGCGCGCGGGGAAGTGATCGCGCGCATCGATGCGCATACGGTGATCGAGAGGGATTACCTGAGGCGCGGCATCGAGCTGCTCGAGCGCACCGGCGCGAGCAACGTCGGCGGCCCGATGGTCTGCCGGGGCGGAGGTCCGATCGCCACGGCCATCGCGGCGGCCATGGCATCGCGGTTCGGCATCGGAGCGGCGTTCCATTACGCAAACGAGGAGCGCGACTGCGACACGGTGTACATGGGGATGTGGCCGCGCGAAGTGTTCGAGCGCGTCGGCCTGTTTGACGAGGAGTTCGTCCGCAACCAGGACGACGAGCTGAGCTACCGCATCCGCAAGGCCGGGGGGCGCATCGTCGTCTCTCCGCTCATGCGCTCGCTGTACCAGAACCGCGAGTCCTGGAAGGCGCTGGCCCGCCAGTTCTTCCAGTACGGCCAGTGGAAGGTTCGCGTGCTTCAGAAGCACCCGCGGCAGATGAGCGTGCGCCATTTCGTGCCGCCGCTGTTCCAGGCCGGGTCCCTGCTGCTCGTCGTTGCCGGTCTGGTCTGGAGGCCGGCGCTCTGGACCGGGCTCGGCGCCATGGCATTGTACGCGGGTTTGCTCGCCGCCGTGGCGGCCCGGGAGGCCGAGGGCACGGCGGCCGGGCTGCGGATGTGGCTGGCCCTGGTGCTGATCCACCAGTCGTGGGCCGCGGGGTTCCTGGCAGGATTGTGGCGCTTTGCCGGGCGCTGGCAGGACCCGCCGTCCGAGCCGAAGAGGCTCGCGCAGCGCGCGGCCGCGCCCGTGGCAGTTTGAAAGCGGCGGCCGCGGCACCGGAACGGGCAGGGCGCGCGAGAAGGAGAAGGACAAGGCAATGGGCGAGAGCGACTTCACCGTTTCGGTGCTGATCCCGTGTTACAACGAGCTGGACACGGTGGAGAACGTGATCGCGCGCGTGCGCGCCGTGCCGGTGCGCACCGAGATCATCCTCGTCGATGATTGCTCGCGTGACGGGACCCGCGAGCTGCTGAAAAAGCTCGCGATCGACGATCCGTCGCTGAAGATCCATTTCCACGAGATCAATCGCGGCAAGGGCGCGGCGATCCGCACCGCGCTGGCGCAGGCTACCGGCGACGTCGTCGTCGTGCAGGACGCCGACATGGAGTACGACCCGATGGAGTACCCGGCCCTGCTGGAGCCGATCCTCCAGGGGGTCGCCGACGTCGTCTACGGCTCGCGCTTCCTCGGCGGGCCTCACCGCGTGCTGTTCTTCTGGCACCAGCTCGGCAACCAGCTGCTGACGCTGCTGTCGAACGTGATGACGAACCTCAATCTCACCGACATGGAAACGGGGTACAAGCTGTTCCGCCGCGAGGTCATCCAGGCGATGCGCCTTACGGCCGACCGCTTCGGCTTCGAGCCGGAAGTGACGGCGCGGGTTTCGCAGATGCGCTGCCGCATCTTCGAGGTTCCGATCTCCTACTGGGGCCGCGATTACGACGCCGGCAAGAAGATCACGTGGCGCGACGGCGTGGCGGCGCTGTGGTTCATCTTCAAGTTCAACGTCATCGACCGCATGCCGGCGTCGGCGCGCGTGCAGCCGAGCGAAGCGCACTGGGTGGCCCTCGATCCCGGGCGCGCGCACGCGGCCGGGCAAAAGGCGCATACGCAGGGCGCGGACAGGAAAAGCCTCTGAACAAGCTCTGGCTCGTCACCGGCGGCGCCGGCTTCATCGGGTCCCACATCGTCGCCGAGCTCGTGCGGCGAGGGGAAGCCGTGCGCGTGCTCGACAACTTCGCGACCGGACTGGAGGCCAACCTGGAGCCGCTCGGCTCGGCTGTCGAGGTCGTACGCGGCGACCTGCGTGACGCAGGCGCCGTCGCTTCGGCGATGCGCGGCGCAACGCACGTGCTGCACCTCGGAGCGCTCGGCTCCGTGCCGCGTTCGGTCGAGGACCCGGTCACCAGCAACGACGTCAACGTCACCGGCACGCTGTACGTTCTCGTGGCGGCGCGCGATGCAGGCGCCCGGCGCGTCGTGTTCTCGTCGTCGTCGTCCGTCTACGGAGCGAACACCGAAATTCCGAAACGCGTGGGAATGGCCACGGCGCCGGTTTCGCCGTACGCCGTCACGAAGCAGGCTGCCGAGAGCTACACCAGCGTGTTCTCGCGCATCTACGGGCTCGCGACGGTTTCGCTGCGCTACTTCAACGTGTTCGGCGAGAACCAGAGGCCGGACTCGGCGTATGCGGCGGTGATCCCGAAGTTCATGCGCCTGGCGCTCGAGGGAAAGCCGCTGGAGATCCACGGCGACGGGCTGCAGTCGCGCGACTTCACGTACGTCGACAACGTCGTCTCCGCCAACCTGCTGGCCGCAACGGCCGAGGGGGTCGACGGGGAAGTCTTCAACATCGCGTGCGGCGCCAGCTACACGCTGGTCGACATTGCCGATGCGCTCGAAAAGGCGCTCGGCCGTCCCCTCGAGCGCATCCACGCCGGAGCCAGGACCGGCGACGTGCGGACCAGCCTTGCCGACATCGAGCCGGCGCGCTCGCGCCTTGGATATCGCGTCCTCGTCGATTTTCACGACGGACTCACCCGGACGTGGGAGAGCTTTCGCAAGCGTCACGGCTCCTGAACGCCCGTAAACCGAGCGCAGGCGGTGGGTTTGTGCCCCGCGGGGGGAAAAGCGGTCTTGTCAGCCCCGTCACGGCCTCGTAGGCTTGTGCCGAGGTCCCCGTCCAGCTCCGAGCAGGACGCCCGTTCCCGCTGGCAGGAAAGCGGGACGGCACGGACCGCGGAGCTACGACCATGACCCAGTTCACGACCGTTCGTCGCGTCACCCTCTTCCTCGGGAGTTTGCTGCTCTTGCTGCCGGCTCTTCCCGCGGCGGCCGGGCTTTCTCCTGACGTGCGCTGCGAAACCGGCAAGCTCAAGACCACGGCGAGCTACGCCTCGTGCCGCCTCAAGGCCGACGCCCTGGGCCTGGTGAAGAGCCTTTCGCCAGATTACTCGAACTGTGTGAGCAAGATCGATTCGAAGTTCCCGAAGCTCGAAGAGCAGGCCGGAGCCGGAGTCTGCCCGAGCAACAACGACCTCGGCGACATCCGCGCGCGCACCGACGACTACGAGCAGACGATTGCGACGCTGCTGGCCGGCGGCACGATCCCGAGCGCCCAGTGCGGCAACGGAACGCTGGAATCGGGAGAGCAGTGCGACGTCGGCCAGTTGAGCGGCCAGACGTGCCAGAGCGAGGGGTTCCCCGGCGGCGGCAACCTGCGCTGCGGCCCGGGCTGTACCTTCGACACGTCCGACTGTCATGCAACCCAGTTCGAGGACACGGGGCTCACCGTCGTCGATCACATTAACGGGCTGGAATGGGAAAAGAAGGACGGCTCGGACGGCAGCGCCAGCAACACCGACGTCCACGACGTCGACAACACGTACACGTGGGCCGCCAGCGGCGCGAGCACCAACACGACGATGACGGGGACGATGTACACCGTCTTCCTGACGGCGCTCAACGGCGTGACCGACACGATGACGACGACGACGTCGGGTTGCTACGCGAACCACTGCGACTGGCGGATCCCGACGATCGACGAGCTCAAGAGCATCACGAAGCTCTCGCCGGGCTGCAGCTCCGCTCCGTGCGTCCTGGACGCGGCATTTCTGCCGAACCGCTCGGGCCGCTACTGGTCCAACTCGACACGCGCGGGGTCGCCGACAGGCGCCCACTTCGTCGAGTTCCTGACCGGACAGGTGTCCAACGACCTCAAAACGACCGCTTATTCCGCCAGGGCCGTGCGCTCGATCGAGTAGGGGCGGCCCGCTTCAGAGCACCTTGTTCAGCGGATACTCGATGATGCCTTCGGCCCCGCAGCCGACCAGCCGCGGAATGAGGTCGCGCACCACCGACTCGGCGATCACGACTTCGATCGATACCCAGTCCTTCTGGTGAAGGTTCGCGACCGTCGGTGCCGTGATCGACGGCAGGATCGCGATGACGTCCGAGACGCGGCCCTGCGGCACGTTCATCTTGAGGCCAACCTGCGCCTCGGCCTTGAGCGCTCCCTGCAGCAGCATCGAGATCTGGTCGATCTTGCCGCGCTTGAACGGATCCTTGACGGCGCTGCGGTTGGCGATCAGCTGGGGATTGGATTCCATCAGGTCGGCGATGATCACGAGACCGTTTGCGCGCAGCGTGCTGCCCGTCTCGGTGACCTCGACGATGGCATCGCAAAGACCCGCCGCGACCTTCGCCTCCGTTGCACCCCATGAGAATTCGACGTCGACCGGCACGCCGCGCGACGCGAAGTAACGCTTCGTGAAACCGACCAGCTCGGTCGAGATCCGTTTTCCTGCGAGATCCTCGGGACTGCGGATCTTCGAATCGGCGGGGACCGCCAGCACCCAGCGTGTCGGGCGGAACGAGGCCTTGGAGTAGACGAGGTCGCAGATCACCTCGACGTCGGACGAGTTCTCGGCGATCCAGTCCTTCCCCGTGATTCCGCAATCGAGGGAGCCCACTTCGACGTAACGGGCCATTTCCTGGGCCCGCACGAGCGAGCACGCCAGCTCGCCGTCGTCGATGTTCGGAAAATAGCTTCGGGAGCTGGTCGTGACGCGCCAGCCCGATTTCTTCATCAGGTCGATCGTCGTCTGTTCGAGGCTGCCCTTGGGAAGGCCGAGCTTGAGAACGTTCACTTCGGATTCCTTTGCGCGAAACGGCCGCTTTCGTGTGCGGCTCGATGCCGGCTCCCGCGCGGCCCGCCAGAGGCGGGCTGCCTGCGCCGTATCGGCGCCGAGGCGGGGCGAATCGGTCATAGTTGCGCAGAGGGAGCCGAAAGGCAAAAATCCGCGATCATGCGCCTTGGCGAGATCGCGCACCGCCTCGATCTCGCGCTGGACGGGGACCCGGATATCGAAATCCGCGGCCTCGCGCCGATCGACGAAGCGGCCCCTGGTGACCTGACCTTCGTCGCGGCGCCCCGCTACAGGCCCCTTCTGCGCAGCACCGGGGCCTCGGCGGTCATCGTGGCGATCGGCGAGGATACGTTCGGTCGCGCCGCCCTTCGCGCCAAAGAGCCGTACGCGGCTTTCGTAAAGGCAGTTGCGCTGTTCGATTCGAGGCCGCGGCCCGCTCCCGGCATTCATCCGACGGCGGTGATCGGCGACGGTGCCGAGGTTGGTGCCCGTGCATCGATCGGAGCCTTCGTCGTGGTGGGCCAGGACACCACGATCGGCGACGATGCCGTGCTGCATCCGCACGTCGTCATCTACGCTGGCGCACGAATCGGGCGACGTTTTACGGCTCACGCGGGAAGCGTCGTGCGCGAAGGGGTCGAGATCGGCGACGACGTCGTACTGCAGCCCGGCGCTGTCGTCGGAGGCGACGGATTCGGATTCCTGCCGCAGGGAAAAGACCTTCCCGTTTCCATTGCGCAGATCGGGACCGTCCGTCTCGAGGACGCGGTGGAGCTCGGCGCCAATACGACCGTGGACCGCGCGACGATCGGCGCGACCGTGCTCGGCCGCGGCGTCAAGCTCGACAACCTCGTGATGGTCGGCCACGGCAGTCGCATCGGTGCCGGCTCGATGCTGGCAGGGCAGTCGGGCATGGCAGGCAGCACGACGATCGGCGAGAGGGTGATGGCAGGCGGACAGGCCGGTTTTGCCGGGCACCTCTCGGTCGGTGACGACGCGAGGATCGCGGCCCAGGCCGGCGTGATCGGAGACATCGCGCCGGGCGCCACGGTATCGGGCCTGCCGGCAGTTGACATCGGCCTGTGGCGCCGCGCCGCAGCCGCTCTCCTTCGCCTGCCGGAGCTGCTGCGGCGCGTGAGAAAGCTCGAAAAAGCGCTGGAGATTGCGGAGCCAAGACAGGCCGAGCGCGACCACGACTGAACGCCGGCTGTGCGTTGCCTCCGCAGCCCGCACGCGCTATCGGACCCGGTTCGCGGCGAGGCGGCGGAGCAGGCAGTGATCATCAGGGTCCCCGACCTCAAGGAAGAGGCCCGTCAGTTGCGCTTCCGCCAGCCGGCGGCGTCGCTGAACACCCTGGTGAATGCGAGCCCCGGCGCCGGCGACCAGCATTTTGCCGAGGACCTGGACGTCGATGCGGAGGTTTATCGCTCCGAGCGCAACGTTCACTTCCACGGCGGCATCAAGGGTTCGCTGCGCGCCACCTGCGGGCGCTGCCTCGACGAGTTCGAGAGGCCGCTGGAGCGCGAGTTCCGCTTCGTGATCCTGCCGCGGGCCGCGGCAAACGACGATGCGGAAGATGACGAGGGCGTCGATCACTACAGCGGTGACGAGCTCGACCTTGGCCCGCTGGTTTGCGAGCAGGCCCTGCTGGCCCTGGATTCCCTGCCGCTTTGCTCGCAGGAGTGCCGGGGACTTTGCGCGGGATGCGGAGCGAACCTGAATCGCGAAGCGTGCCGTTGCCAGGCTGCCAGGCCGATGGGAAAGCTCGGTGGCATGGAGAGCCTGAAGAAGCTCTGACGAGGCAAAGTCGAGCACGGCTGGCACGATGAGAAAGATGAGAAAGATGAGAAAGATGAGACAGCTGAGAAAGCTGAGACGGATGAGAAGGCGAGCAGGGTAAGCAAGCCCGCAAGCTCGAGGAGGAAGAAGAGATGCCGGTCCCGAAGCGAAGGACGTCGAAGTCGAAGAAGAACAAGCGCAGGGCCCACGACTTCCTGACGCCTGTCCAGCTCGTTGCGTGCCCGAATTGCGGCGAGCGCACGCTGCCGCATCGCGCGTGCCGTGGCTGCGGTCACTACAAGGGTCGCCGAGTCATCGAGACCGCCGAGGCCTGAACGCCGGCGCGGGCGCGGGTCGCGTGGCAACGGCGGCGAAAGGACGCCTGCTGCGACCGCACCGCTTTTCCTGCACGGCCGCTGCCTTGCAAGACGGCACAGGGCTTTATATGAGCCCTTCCTTCGGGAGGCTTCGGCCAGTCTTCCGCAGGCATCCGACCATCGGTGCGCCGGATGCGCCCGTACCGCAGAAGGGAGATGTTCCGATGTCCGCAACCGAACGTGTCGTCGAGATCATCTGCGACCAGCTGACTCTCGACCCGTCCCAGGTCACGCCCGACTCCTCGTTCCTCGAGGACCTCGGCGCCGATTCCCTCGACATCGTCCAGCTCATCATGGCCCTGGAAGAAGAGTACGGCCTGGAGATCTCGGACGAAGACGCCGAAAAGATCCGTACCGTCCAGGACATCGTCGACTTCATCGACAACCGCAAGTAGAGGCCGCGGTGGCCTCCGGCGCGACAAGGTTCCTCGTCGCCAGCGACCACGCAGCCCTCGAGGCGAAGAGCGTCGTCCTCGACGAGCTTCGAGCCTGCGGCGTCACTGTGGCCGACCTCGGTCCGCACAGCCGCGAATCCGTCGACTATCCGGACTACGCCGAGGCGCTGGCTCGCAAGGTCGCCGGCGCAGAGGCCGACCGCGGCGTGCTGCTGTGCGGGTCGGGCATCGGGATGTCGATCGCGGCCAACAAGGTCGACGGCATCCGCGCCGCCCTCGTCCACGACGTCACCGGTGCCGCCCTTTCGCGCCAGCACAACGATGCCAACGTGCTCGTCCTCGGTGGCGGGATGCTCGGCGAAAGACTGATTCGCGAGATCGTCCGGACTTGGGTAAACAGCGGGTTCGACGGCGGCCGCCACCAGCAGCGGATCGACAAGATCCGCCGCATCGAGCGGCAGCGCGGCGCAAGCGGCGCGTGAGCGCCAGTCGCATCCGGCGCATCGGCGCCAGCTGGCATCCGGCGCTGGGGCGCCGTTAGAAAAGACGTTGGCGATGAGGGCAAAGGCGTGAACTTTCTCGAGACGACCGATCCGGAGATCTGGACCGCGATCCGCCAGGAGGGACGGCGCCAGGAGCTGAACCTCGAGCTGATCGCGTCCGAGAACGCCGTCAGCGAAGCCGTGCTCGAGGCCGTCGGGTCGGTGCTGACCAACAAGTACGCCGAAGGCTATCCGGGCAGGCGTTATTACGGCGGCTGCGAGTACGTCGACGTCGTCGAAGAGCTCGCGATTACCAGGGCGAAGCAGCTGTTCGGCGCCGACCACGTCAACGTCCAGCCCCATTCGGGAAGCCAGGCCAACATGGCGGTCTACTTCTCGACGCTGGCGCCGGGCGACACGATCCTTGCGATGAACCTCTCGCACGGCGGTCACCTCACGCACGGCAGCCCCGTCAATTTCTCCGGTCGCTTCTTCCAGATCGTCCCTTACGGGGTGGGCGAGGGCGACCACCGCATCGACTACGACCAGCTTCGCGCGCTGGCGCGCCAGCACCGTCCGAAGATGATCGTCGCCGGCCACAGCGCTTATCCGCGCCAGCTCGATTTCGCCGCCTTCCGCAGCATCGCCGACGAAGTCGGCGCGCTGCTGATGGCCGACATCGCGCACGTTGCCGGCCTCGTCGTCGCCGGGCTGCACCCGTCGCCGGTCCCGTACTGCGACTTCGTCACGACGACCACGCACAAGACGCTGCGCGGCCCGCGCGGAGGCCTGATCCTCTGCAAGGCAGACCACGCGAAGAAAATCGACTCGTCGATCTTCCCCGGCAACCAGGGCGGCCCGCTGATGCACGTGATCGCAGGAAAAGCCGTGGCGTTCCTCGAGGCCCTGCGCCCCGAGTTCCGCACCTACCAGCAGGGCATCCTCGACAACGCCCAGGCGCTCGCGTCGGGCTTGATGGAGGAGGGATTCCGCCTGGTCTCCGGCGGCACCGAGAACCACCTCATGCTGCTCGATCTTCGCGACACCGAGATCACCGGCAAGAAGGCGCAGGAGTGCCTCGATGCCGCGCGCATCACGACCAACCGCAACACCGTGCCGTTCGATCCGCGCTCCCCGTTCGTGACGTCGGGAGTCCGCATCGGCACGCCCGCGGTGACGACGCGAGGAATGATGCAGCCGCAAATGCGCGAGATCGCGCACCTCGTCGCCCGTGCGCTTGCCGCGCCCGAAGACGCGGTTGCGCTGACGGCCGTCGCGCGCGACGTCGAACAGCTGTGCCGGCGCTTCCCGATCTATCCGGCGCGCGCCTTCGCGTCCTGAACCGGACACCTTGCGCAGCGCGGATAGCAAGGGGCGCCGGCTGTAAGCGCAATGCGATGCCCCTATTGCCAGCACGGTGACGACCGTGTCGTCGACTCCCGCGAGGTGGGCGACGGCAGCGTGACGCGGCGGCGCCGCGAGTGCCAGGCCTGCAAGCGCCGCTTCACGACGTACGAGCACGTCGACGTCGTCATGCCCATGGTCGTCAAGAAGGACGGCCGCCGCGAACCCTGGGACCGCGCCAAGCTCGAAGCCGGCTTTCACAAGGCCTGCGAGAAGAGGCCCGTGCCCACCGAAGCGATCGACGAAGGAGTCGGCGCCATCGAACGATCGGTGCAGGAGCGCGGCCTTCGCGAGATTCGCAGCGCCGAGGTCGGCGAGCAGGTGATGGAGACCCTGAAGACTCTCGACGAAGTGGCCTACGTGCGCTTCGCTTCGGTCTATCGCTCCTTCCGCGACATTGCCGAGTTCCAGCGCACCGTGGAGAACCTCGTCAGCGAACGCGGTCGCGGCGGAGGCGGATCGGGCAAATGAGCGCCGGTGCGCACGACAAGCCCCTCAAGCGCAGCGGCGGCGCCGCGACCAGGCGCGACACGAAAGCGGGCGCAGGGCGCGTCGACGACGAGCGCTGGATGCGCGAGGCCTTGGCGGAAGGGGCGCGGGGGCTCGGGCGCACCACTCCAAATCCCGCGGTGGGCTGCGTGATCGTGCGGGGCGGGCGCGAAATCGCACGCGGATTTTATGCAGGCGGCGGCGGTCCCCACGCCGAAGCGAATGCTCTTGCGGCTGCCGGATCCGGCGCGCGCGGAGCCACTGCTTACGTCACACTCGAGCCTCACGACCACCACGGCCGCACGCCTCCGTGCACGCTGGCACTGATCGCAGCAGGTGTGTCGCGCGTCGTCGTCGGCTGCATCGATCCCAATCCCAAGGTTCGCGGGCGCGGCGTCCGCACGCTCAAACGCGCGGGCATCGACGTTGTCACCGGCGTGCTCGGCGGCGAATGCGCGGAGCTCATCCGCGGATATGCGAGCGTGATCGCGCGCGGACGTCCGCTCGTGCACCTGAAGCTGGCCGCGACACTCGACGGGCGGATCGCGGCCGCCGGCGGCGACTCGAAGTGGATCACCGGGGAGCCCGCTCGCGCGCTCGTGCAGCAGCTTCGACTCCGCGCCGAGGCCGTGCTGGTCGGCATCGGAACCGTGCTGGCCGACGATCCGCGCCTGTCGTGCCGGATCCGCGGCGCCGCGCAGCCGCTTCGCGTCATCCTCGACCCCGATCTTCGCACGCCGCCGCAGGCCCGTCTTCTGCGAGGCCAAGGTCGCGCCATGCTCGTCTGCTCGCCGTCGGCGCCGGCCGGGCGGCGCCGGCGCCTCGAAGCAGCCGGGGCCGAAATCGAGAGCCTCGACTCCCGCGGCCGTCGCGGCTGGCAACGCCTGCTCGGGATGCTAAGCCGTCGCGGAGTGATGGAGCTTCTCGTTGAAGGTGGATCGTCGGTTGCGGCCTCTGCGATCGGTGCCGGCGTCGTCGACCGCTATTCGATCTTCGTGGCGCCTCGACTCCTCGGCGGCGACGGCACACCGATGATCGCCTCCCTCGGCGTGCGCCGCGCCGGCGCTGCGCTGCGTCTTCGCACGCGCGCGTTCGCAGCGGTCGGCGAGGATTTCCTGTGGGAAGGGGAGCCGTCGTGAAACGCTCCGCCAGCAGTCGCCCGGCCGACCTCGACGCTGCGATCCGCGAGATCGCGCGCGGACGGGGCGTCATCCTCTACGACGAGAACCGGCCCGAGAGCGGCGGCTACCTGTGCGCGAGCGCGCGTCGCATCACGGCCGAAATGGTCAACCTGATGGCGGGGCGCGCAGGCGGCCTCATCTGCCTGGCCGTGCACGAGGATCGTCTTCGCAGCCTCGGAATTCCGCTGCTGGTCGCGGACACCCCGTTTCGCCAGGGGCACGCCTTCGGCGCATCGATCGAGGCTTCGCGCGGCGTGACGACGGGCATCTCGGCCGCCGACCGTGCCGCAACGATCCAGGTCGCCAGCGCACCGGACGCGAGCCCGGCGGACCTGGTCATGCCGGGCCACGTGTTCCCGATCCAGGTCCGAAGCGGAGGAGTGCTCGTACGTGCCGACGCGGCGGCCGCAGCCTCGGACGTGTGCTCGCTGGCCGGCGAGTCCGATTCCGCCGCGCTCTGCGCAGTTCTCGACGCCGACGGCGAGCTTGCCGGCCCGGACTCCCTGCGAGAGCTGGCCACGGAGTTCGGTTTCGTGATGCTGCCGATCGGTGCAGTCGTCGCCCATCGCCTGGCTACCGAGCTCGTCGTGGACCGCATCGTCGAGCGCGAGATCGAAAGCGGCTACGGCGGTCGTTTTCGCGCGATCGTCTACCGCAACGACTTCGATCACGACGAGCACATGGCGCTCGTGGCGGGAGACCTTTCCGGCGACGAGTCGGTCACGGTGCGCGTGCACTCGCAATGCCTGACGGGAGACGTGTTCGGATCCACGCGCTGCGACTGCGGCGACCAGCTCCACCTGGCAATGGACACGATCTCGCGCGAAGGCCGCGGCATCATCGTCTACATGCACCAGGAAGGGCGCGGCATCGGCCTTGCGAACAAGGTGCGGGCCTACGAGCTGCAGGACCGCGGCCGCGACACGGTGCAGGCCAACCTCGACCTCGGCTTCGGCGAGGACCTGCGCGACTACGGGATCACGGCGCAGATCCTCAAGGACCTCGGCGTGCGCCGCGTGCGCTTGCTGACGAACAACCCGCGCAAAGTCGCGAGCCTCGAGCGTTACGGCATCACCGTCACCGAGCGGCGCCCGATCGAGATCCCCGCCCACGAGGACAACATCGCGTACCTGCGCACCAAGCGGCGCAAGCTCGGCCACCTGCTCGAAGTGCAGCCCGGCAGCGCCGATCCGGCAGATCCGGCAGATCCGGAGGGAGAGTCATGAGCGCCGCGCCCGATCGCATCGCGATCGTCGTCAGCCGCTTCAACCGCGCGGTCACCGACAATCTTCTCGAGGGCGCGCGCGAAGCCGTCACCAGGCTCGGCGTCGTCTGCGACGACGTGGACGTCTATACGGTGCCGGGTGCGTTCGAGCTTCCTCTGCTCGCGCGCGAGGCCGCGCGCAGCGAACGCTACTCCGCGGTGGTCTGTCTCGGCGCCGTCATTCGCGGCGAGACTCCGCATTTCGAGTACGTCTGCCAGCAGGCGGCGGCCGGCATCGCGCAGGTCGCCATCGACACCGGCAAGCCGGTCGCCTTCGGAGTTCTGACGACGGACGACACCACGCAGGCGCTCGAAAGAGCCGGAGGCTCGGTCGGGAACAAGGGCTACGAGGCCGTCGTCACCGCAGTCGAGACGCTGGCGACGATCCGGCAGGTGCGCAGCGGCGGGAGCCACCGGTGAGCCGACCGTCGCGGCGCCGGGCCCGCGAGGCCGCGCTCCAGCTTCTGTACCAGGTCGACCTCACGGGCGACCACGGAGACGAAGCGATCGCCGCGTACTGGAGCTCCTGGCCCGAGGCCAGCGAGGACGAGCGTACTCGCGAATTCGCCGAGCAGCTGGTGCGCCACGTGCTCGACGACGAAGCGAAGATCGACGCCGCCATCGATGCCGCAGCAGCCAACTGGGACCTCGACCGTTTCTCGCGCGTGGACCTGAACCTGCTGCGCCTGGCCGTCGGTGAGCTGCTCGCGTCACCCGAAGTGCCCGCCCCGGTCGTGATCAACGAGGCTGTCGAGATCGCGCACCGCTTCTCGGACGAGAAAGCGGCGTCCTTCATCAACGGCGTGCTCGACAGGGTGGCGCGCGACGCCGGTCGCATCGCCGGTGTGCGGGGAGTCGGACGATGAAACCCGACGACGTTTACGACGCGAAAGCAGTCGAAGAACGCTGGCAGCGCCGCTGGGAGGAAGCGGCCCGCACGCCGCGCGCCGCAGGCGAAGCCAGTCGCTGTTTCTATCTGCTCGAAATGTTCCCGTACCCGTCGGGCCGCATCCACATGGGTCACGTGCGCAACTACACGATCGGCGACGTGCTTGCCCGCTTCCTTCGCGCGCGCGGCCACGAAGTCCTTCATCCGATGGGTTGGGATGCGTTCGGACTTCCCGCAGAGACCGCGGCGATCCAG
Organism: Candidatus Binatia bacterium; assembly: GCA_036493895.1. NCBI lineage: Bacteria > Candidatus Binatota > Binatia (SeqCode) > Binatia bacterium. Next base: position 78,478 of record DASXOZ010000022.1, read on the forward strand.
CGCGGGGTGCAGCCTGCCGCGTGGACGTACGAGAACATCGCAGCCATGCGCCAGCAGCTGCGGCGCATGGGTTTCAGCTACGACTGGTGGCGCGAAATCGCGACCTGCCACCCGGGCTATTACCGCTGGGAGCAGCTGTTCTTCCTGCAGATGCTCGAAAAAGGGCTGGCGTATCGCAAGAAGGCCGTCGTCAACTGGTGTGACCAGTGCGGCACCGTGCTCGCCAACGAACAGGTCGAGGACGACCAGTGCTGGCGAGGACACAGGCCCGTCCTGCAGAAGGAAATCGACGCGTGGTTCCTTCGCATCACTGCGTACGCCGACCAGCTTCTGGCCGGGCTGGACGGTCTCGGCGGCTGGCCCGAGAAAGTGCGCACGATGCAGCGCAACTGGATCGGCCGCAGCGAAGGGGTCGAGATGACGTTCCGCGTCGCCGAGACCGGCGACGACCTGGCGATCTTCACGACGCGGGCCGACACCCTGTTCGGCGTCACCTTCGCGAGCATTGCGGCCGAGCATCCGCTGGCGCTGCGCCTCGGCGAGGCCGGCGGCAATGCAGCCGCCGTGCGCGAGTTCGTCGCGAGCATGCGCCGCCGCACGCCCGAAGAACGCGCCCAGGGCAAGGATGGAGTCGCGACGGGCTGCCACGCCATTCATCCGCTGACCGGCGAGAAGGTCCCGATCCACGTCGCCAGCTTCGTGCTGATGGCGTACGGCACAGGCGCCGTGATGGCGGTGCCCGCCCACGACCAGCGAGACTTCGAGTTTGCGCGCGAGCACGGCGTGCCGCTGCGAGCGGTCGTCGAGCCGGCCGGCGGGCATCTGGACGTGGCGTCGATGACGGCCGCATACGAGGACGACGGCGTGCTCACGGCGAGCGGCGCGTTCTCGGGCCTGGCCAGCGCGGAGGCCCGCGCGCGCATCGCCGAAACGCTGGAAAACGCCGGCAATGGCACGCGCAAGGTCCACTATCGACTTCGCGACTGGGGGATCTCTCGCCAGCGCTACTGGGGCACGCCGATCCCGGTGATCCACTGCGGCGCGTGCGGCATCGTGCCGGTGCCCGAGAAGGACCTTCCCGTCGAGCTTCCGGCCGACGCGCCTCTTCTCGAAGGGGGCGCGTCTCCACTTCCGTCGTTGGATTCCTGGGTGAACGTCGACTGCCCGCGCTGCGGCGGCGCCGCACGTCGCGAGACCGACACGATGGACACGTTCGTCGAGTCGTCGTGGTATTTCCTGCGTTACACGTCGCCGCGAGATTCGGACGCGCCGTTCGACCGCCAGCAGCTCGAGCGCTGGCTTCCGGTCGACCAGTACATCGGCGGAGTGGAGCACGCGGTGCTGCACCTGCTGTATTCGCGCTTCTTCACGCGCGTGCTGCGCGATCTTGGATGGATCGCGCTCGACGAGCCGTTCACGAACCTGCTGACCCAGGGCATGGTCATCAAGGACGGCGCGAAGATGAGCAAGTCCAAGGGCAACGTCGTCGATCCGGATGAGCTCGTCCAGGAGTACGGCGCCGATACGGCAAGGCTGTTCTCGATGTTCGCCGCGCCTCCGGAAAAAGACCTCGACTGGAGTGAGCGCGGCGTCGAGGGCAGCCACCGGTTCCTCTCGCGCGTGTGGCGCCTCGTGCTCTCCGTCGGCGACGGTCCCTTTCGATGGGAGGATCCCGGTCCCCGGGGCCTCGCCGACGAGTCGAAGAAACTCCGCGCGACCGTTCACGACACGATTCGCCGCGTGACCCGCGACATCGGCGAGCGCATGCACTTCAACACGGCGGTCTCGGCGATCATGGAGCTGGTCAACGCCGTTTATGAGCGTCGCGGCCAGGCCGGCGGCGAGACGGATCCGGTAGTACCGTTCGCCGTCGCGACGGTGCTGAGGCTGCTGCTGCCGTTCGCGCCGCACCTTTGCTGCGAGCTGTGGGAGTCGACGATCGGCGAAGGTCCCGGGCTCGAGCAGATCGCGTGGCCCGAGCACGATCCTGCGGCGTTGGTGCGCGACAGCGTCGAAGTCGCGGTCCAGGTCAACGGCAAGGTGCGCAGCAGGATCACGATCGCCGCGGATGCGGGCGAATCCGATGCGGTTGCTGCGGCGATGGCCGATGCGAAAATCGTCGCCGAGCTGGCCGGACGCACGCCGCGCAAAACCGTTTACGTTCGCGGACGCCTCGTCAGCGTCGTCGTCTGAGGTCGTCGTCGTGACGTGGTCGTCGCCAGCATCGCGGTACCATGTTGTCGCACGCAGCGTTGCGGCGGCCATGCTCGTCGCGGCTGCGTTGGCGGCAGCCTCTGCGACGGGCTGCGGCTACTCGCTCGTGCGCACGACGGCAATTCCGAGCGACGTGCGCACGATCTACGTCAAGGTCGTGGCTCCCGAGCGAACCGATCCTCTGCTTGCCGATGCGCTGGCGCGTGAAGTGCGGCGCGTGCTTCGCTGGAACGGACGTTTCCGCCCCGTCGACACCGAAGCGGCCGACGCCCAGCTCCTGCTGACGATCACGACCGACCGCTCGAGGGCCGTCGCATTCGACAAGTTCTACGAGGCGCTCGACTACCAGACGACGGTGGCCGTCGACGCCCAGCTCACGCAGGGCCACGACGTGACGCTGTGGTCGGCGCAGCGCATCGCCGCGACGCGCGGGCAGGCTGCTGTGCAGGGCGCGGTCGTCACTTCGAGCTCCGGCTTCCAGGGCGGCGATGTCACGAAGCCCCAGGCCCTCGAGCAGTTCGACAACGTGCAGCTGGGCGAGGAGCGCAAGGCCGCCGCGCGCGACGCGGTCATGAAAGACCTCGCCGAGACCGTGTATTCGCGGATGACAGAAGGACTGTGAGCGGCTCGCCCGCCCGGTACCGAAGCACCGGAGCGGACGAAGCAGGCAGGGGGAGAGCTCAGCCCAGAGCAGAGACGCTGCGGGCCAGGCGGCTGGTCTGGCGGTCGGCAGTGCGGCGGTGCAAGACGCCCTTGCCGGCGGCCTTGTGGAGCTGGCTCGAGGCGTCGCGCAGCCTTGCGGAGGCGGCGTCCTTGTCGCCGGCGGCGACGGCCTCGCGAAGCTGGCGCACCATCGTGCGAAGCTTTGCGCGCACGGCGCGGTTGGCGACACGGGCTTTTTCGGACTGGCGGTGGCGCTTGAGCGCCGACGGATGATTGGCCACGGAACCTCCTGAGCTCGAGCGAAACAGTGTCTGATAGCAACAAGGGGCAAAACCGTCAAACGGCGGGCCAAGCGGGGACAGTGGCGGCGGTTTCTTCGACAAAAGAAGCACCGGTAACGGAGGACGGCCCGGACGAGAAGGGGCAGGTTTCTCGCGCCGCCCACCTGCTGGCCGCGATGACGATGCTGTCGCGGGTCGCCGGCCTGCTGCGCGATGTCTCGGTAGGCGCCGTATTCGGCACCAGCGCCGCAGCCGACGCGTTCTTCGTCGCGTTCCGCATCCCGAACCTGATGCGCCGGATGGTCGCCGAGGGAGCAACTTCGGCAGCCTTCGTCCCGGTGTTCACCGAGAGTCTCGCCAATGAGGGCCTCGAGGGCTGCATGACGGCGTCGGCCGCCGTGGGCGGCACGGCGATCGTCGTGCTCGCGGTACTGACGGTCGTCGGAATGGCGCTGGCTGGACCGCTGACCGCGCTGTTTGCGCCCGGCTTCCAGGCCGACCCGTCCAAGCAGGCGCTGACCGTCTCGCTGACGCGCTGGACCTTTCCGTACCTGTTCCTGGTCGGAACCGCGGCCTGGGAGATGGGAGTCCACCACACGCTGCGCCGTTTCGCGCTGCCGGCTGCCGGACCGGTGCTGATGAACCTTGCGATCATCGCCGCGGCGCTCGGCGTCGCGCCGCATCTTTCGTCGCCGGCGTGGGCCCTGGTCGGCGGCGTGCTGGCCGGCGGCGTGCTTCAGGCCTGCGTACAGATGCCGTCGCTCCGGCGGCTGGGCCTGCGGCCGCGCATGCTGCTGGCGGTCCGGCATCCTGCTGTCGCGCGCTGCGCCAGGCTGATGGTTGCCGCCGTCGCGGGCGGCTCGATCTACCAGGTCAGCGTCGTCGTCGCGACGGTGTTCGCATCGCTGCTTCCGGCGCGAACCGTCTCCTACTTGTGGTACGCCGACCGCGTATTCGAGTTTCCTCTCGGCATCGTAGCCGTCGCGGTCGGCACCGCCGCGCTGCCGAGTCTTGCCGCCCAGGCTTCGTCTCGCCGTCTCGAGGCGATGGGCCAGACTCTCGTGCACTCGATGTCGCTGACGATCGCGTTCTGCCTGCCCGCGGCAATCGGGCTGCTGCTTCTCGCCCGCGACATCACGACGCTGCTGTTCGAGCGCGGGAGCTTTACCGCGTCCGATTCCGCGATGACCGCATGGGCGCTCGAGGCCGGCGTTCCCGGTCTTCTCGGCGTCGCCATGGTGCGCGTGCTGTCGGCGGCGTTCTTCGCGCTCGAGAAGCCGCGCATCCCGGTGCTGGCGGGGCTGGGAAGCCTGGTCCTCAGCTGCATTCTGTCGGTCGCGCTGATGGGGCCGGTGCAGGACGTGACGTCGTGGGCCGGTGCGCCCGTCCAATGGCTGCAGCAGCATATCGGCATCGTCGACATGCGCCATGCGGGCCTCTCGCTCGCGACCGGACTTTCCGCAAGCGTTGACGCTGCAGTCCTGCTCGTCGTGGTGCGCCGCGTGTTGCCGTCGCTCGACCTGGCCCCTCTCGCACGATCGACGCTCGTGCACGCGGCCGCAGGCGTCGCGATGGCGATTGCGGTCGAAGGATGGATGAGCGTGTCGTCGCAGTGGAGCTTCGGCGGCGTGCTCGCGCTGAAGGTCGGCGTCGCGGTGACGCTCGGCTGCGCGAGCTACCTTGCGGTTGCATCGCGCCTCGGCAGCGCCGAGATCGACGAGCTGCTGGCGAGATTCCGCACGAGCGCAACGGCTACGGGCGGGATCGACGGCCGGGCGCCTTCATGAAGCGGCGCTCGTCTTGCGCAGCCGCGCCTTGGCCAGTTCCCAGGCCTCGTCGAGCTCGTCGGCCGAGCACGAAGCGGGATCCTTGCCCCGGCTTCGAAAGTCGGCCTCCACCTGCCGGAACCTTGCAGAGAATTTCGCGAGCGCTTTCTCGAGCGTAAGCTCGGCGTGCACGTCGAGATGGCGAGCCCAGCTCGCGATCGTCAGCAGCAGGTCGCCGATTTCTTCGCCGGCCGCTTCCGTGTCGCCGTCCGCGAGCGCGGCATCGATCTCCGCCAACTCTTCGTCCACTTTGCGCCGCACATCGCCCGCGCAGGTCCAGTCGAAACCGACGGAGGCGGCCTTCTCGCCGATGCGGTGGGCGCGAATCAGGCCGGGAAGCGCACGCGGAACTCCGTCGATGGCGGACGATTCGTCTTGTTTCTTTTCCTCTGCCGCGCCCGCTCCGCGGTCGGGTCCACCTGCCGCGCCCGCTCCGCGGTCGCGCAATTTCTTCGCGTCACGTTCGATTTTCTTGATCGCGGTCCAGTTGCGCTCGACTTCGGTGCTGCCGGTGACGGTGACGTCGCCGAACACGTGCGGATGACGCCGCACGAGCTTGGCGCAGATGTTCTCGACGACGTCGTCGATCGTGAACGCAGCACGCTCGGCGGCAAGCTCGCTGTGGAAGACGACCTGCAGCAGCACGTCTCCCAGCTCGTCGCGAAGCTCGCCGTCGTCGGCCGCGTCGATCGCTTCGAGAACCTCGTAGGTTTCCTCGACGAGGTAAGGTCGCAGCGTCTCGTGGGTCTGCTCGGCGTCCCACGGACAGCCGCCGGGCGAACGCAGCCGGTGAAGGATCGCGACGAGATCGGCAAATGTGCGCCGCGGTTCGGTCACGGGCCCGAAGCCTTCGCGAACTCGGGATCGATCTGGTCGATCAGCGCGAGGGCTTCGTCGAGCACCTTTCGGCGGCCCTGGATGCACGCGAGATGGGCTGCGCGCCGTACCTGGCGGCGCGCCTCGTCGACGTCGCCGTTGCGCGCCAGCGCTCTGGCAAGGGAGACGCGGGTGCCGGGGCCGCCGGGATTGAGCGCGATGGCGCGCTCGAGCAGCTTCAGGCCGGCGGCCGGATCGCCACCGATCAGCGTAGGCAGGTCGAGCAGCACTCCGCCCTTGGCGGCAAGGGCGTTGGGGTAGCGCGGATCCAGCGATAGCGCGCGGTCGAGGTACTTTCGATCGAGGGCGCGCAGTGCGAGCAGGTTCTTGGCCACCCCGTCGGCGAGAAGGACACGACCTGTGGCGGCGAAATACACGAAGTTGGCCCCGGCCGAATCGGGGTTGCGGCTGAGCGCAGATTCAGCCTCCGTACTGGCCTTGCGGTAGAGCTCGAGTGCGGTGGGGTCGGGTTTGGTGCGCAGTTCGGCTGATCGAAGCGTGCGCTCGGCCTGCGACACCTGCGGGTCCGTTTCCAGCGCCAGCGCGAGCGCAGGCATGAGCGCAACCGCGCTGAGTGCGCCGGTCACCTGCGCAATCGCCAGCAGCCATCCGGCTGCGATCCGAACTGCCGTCCCCCTGAAACTCCCCATGCGCTCGCCTCGGCCGGCGCTTCGTGAACCTGCGCCGCCTGCCTTGTGACGAGCCGTTAACACGACGGACCAAATCGAACAATGCGGGTGCGCAGGAGAATCGCCAGCGGGGGCGGGCATGAGCGCGATTCCAAGACCTGAGCCGGACTGCTCGCCCGGCAAGGTTCCTCCAGCGGCGAGCGTCCCGGTGGGGTGGCGGAAGCAGCACTCCGCGAGTTGGCGTGACCCGCGGGGAAGCAAGCGGGATTGCAGTGGATTCACGGCGCGTTGCGCCATGAACCGCAAAATCGTCTGGACGGCTGACAGCTTCGTTGACGGGTCAGGGGTGTGGCCACTATCACCAAAGTACGGGGAAATGCCGGGAAGGACATCGGATCCGCCGGGCACGAGAAATGGACAGAAAAGGGAAAACAGACCGTAACCGGGAGGAGGTCGTACCATGAGTCATCCAGCCGTCATGTTTGCCGCCGCAGAGCACCCAGGCGTCGAGCCGTCGCGGGAGCCGGAGAACCGGCTGATGCTGGCAGTCCTCGAGGAAGCCCTCGTGACTTTCCAGCGCGGCCTCAATTCCCCCGTTCCGGAGCGCCGGAAGCGGTTCTGCGAGGTCGACCGCTGGGTCGCAGAAAAAGACTCCGACTGGCCGTTTTCATTCGAGAACATCTGCCAGACGTTGAGGATCGATGCCGACTACATCCGCGCCGGCCTGCGCAGCCTGAAGTGCCAGTCGCTGCTTCGCCGCGCGGCGCTGCGCGGACGCAAGCTGCGCCGCGAGAGGATCTACGACCGCCGCAGCTGGCGCGGCCACATCAAGTAATCCCGCTCCCTCGACTGCACGGGCGGCGGCCTGCCGCTCGGGCAGTTGCTCCCCAGGCCGGGCGAAGTCCGGCGAATTCTCGGAGGCCGGGCAAAGCCCGGCGAATCCTCGGAGGCCGGGCGAAGCCCGGTGAATCCTCGGAGGCCGGGCGACGCCCGGTGGCTCGTCGGAGGCCGGGCGAAGCGGCCGAGAACGCGGCGAGCGCCGGCACGTCCCTCGACCGCGACGACACGACGCAGCGGAGCGCTGTAATGGTGGCGCATTTGCGGGACTGCTCCGGCGCCGTTAGCTTTCGCGGATGCCCGCATCCAATCCGGCCGTCGTCTCGGTGCTGGGGCGCGACCAGAAGGGCGTCGTCGCCCGCATCTGCACGTACCTCGCCCAGCACAGCGTCAACATCGAGAAGATCGACCAGAACGTGATGGAGGGCCTCTTCATCATGTCGATGCTGGTCGACCTGGCCGACCTCGACATCAACCTGGACACGCTGATCCTCGACCTCAAAGGCATCGGCTCCGAGATGTCGATGGACGTCACGGTGCGGCTGCACGGCGAGCGGATGCGCAAGCGCGTCGCGATTCTCGTCTCCAGGGAGCCGCATTGCCTCGAAGCCCTGCTGGCGGCACGGCGCAGCGGCGACCTCGACGCCGACTTTCCCGTCGTGCTGTCGAACCACCCCGACCTGGAGCCGCTGGCCGTTGCCGAGGGCATTCCGTTTCGCTGGATGCCCTCGACCGACAAAGCGGCCCACATGCAGTTCCTTGCCGCCGAGCTGGCCAAGGCGGGCCCCGACCTGGTGGTCCTCGCCCGGTACATGCAGGTTCTTGCGCCCGAGCTGACCCGCGGCTGGGCCAATCGCGTCCTGAACATCCACCCGTCGCTGCTGCCGTATTACCCGGGCGCCAACGCCTACAAGCAGGCCTACGAGGCCGGCATCCGCGTTTGCGGCTGCACGGCCCACATCGTCACCGAAGAGCTCGACAAGGGCCCTATCGTCCTCCAGGACGTCTTCCACATCCGCGTAGGCGAGGACTCGCTCGAGACCGTCAAGGCCAACGGGAGGGCCCTGGAAGCCAAGGTCCTGACGAAGGCCGTGCAGCTGTGCGTGCGCGACGAGCTGGTCGTGCTCGACGGGAAAGTGCTGTTCCGGCCGGGCCGGATGGCGTGACGACGCTGCTCAGAGGCCAGCCACCGGTGGCAGCGGCCTGGTGCTGACCTCGATGCCGAGCCCCGCACCGGCACGGTCGAGGTCGCCCTGCAGGCGCGGCAGCGGGCACTGTTCGGGAACGATCATGCGAATCGCCAGCGTATACAGGGGGGTTCCACTCTCGGCGACAGGTTTTGCTTCACCTCGAAGATCGGTGATCAGCACGCCGTGATCGGCCAGCACCCGGGAAACGCCCGCAACGATGCCCGCTTTGTCGACGCCGACTGCCGACAGCGAATACCCGGTGCCCCCGGAGCGCGCTGCCGGAGGATCGACCGGCCTCAGGAACACCGTCAGGCCTCGTTCCCACTCGACCCGCTTGGTCGCCTCGTAGAGCTTTTCGCGGATGCCGGCATCGCTTCCGCTGACGAGCATCAGCGTCGCGAACTCGCTGCCGAGCATCGTCATGCTGGCGTCCTCGAGATTGCAGCCGCAGCCGTAGACGCATTCGGCAAGGTCGGCGACGATGCCGGGGCGGTCGCGGCCGATGGCCGCCATGGCGAACCAGTGCTTGTGGGACATGGGCGGCATGCTAGCAGCGGCGCCGACCCGATCCAGACGTCCGCAGCACCGGCTGCGAGCCGGAAGATGCTCCAGTGAAACTGACCATCGTCATGCCGGTACTGAACGAGGCCGCTGCGATCGCCGCCGCGGCCGGTGCGGCCCGAGCCGAGCTGGCGCCCGGCGACGAACTGCTGGTCGTCGACGGAGGCAGCGGCGACGGCACAGCGGCGCTCGCAGCCGCTGCCGGAGCCGTCGTCGTCGCGAGCGAGCGGGGGAGGGGACGCCAGATGAACGCCGGCGCGGCAGCAGGCCACGGCGACGTCCTTCTCTTCCTGCACGCCGACACGACGTTGCCGCGCGGGTTTCGGCCCGAGCTCGAAGGGCTGATCGCAGCGGGCGTGCGCTGGGGACATTTCGACATCGAGTTCGACGAAGGCGGCCCGCTGCTGCGCCTGATCGCGCGCCTGATTTCGAACCGCTCACGCATCATGCGCAGCGCGACCGGCGACCAGGCGATCTTCGTCGTACGCAGCGAGTTCGACGTAGTCGGCGGCTATCGCGAGAGGCACCTGTTCGAAGACGTCGATCTCGCGAGGCGCCTGCGCGAGCGCTCGCAGCCCGCGATTCCGCGCAGTCGCGTCGTCACGTCGTCGCGCCGCTGGCGCAATCGCGGCGTGTGGGGCACGACGCTGCGAATGTGGACGTTGAAGAGCCTCTATCTTGCGGGCGTGCGCGCCGAAACGCTGGAACGCTTCTACGGCGACGAGCGCTGAGAGCGCGATCCTGTCGCGCGCGCAGGCGCGGACGTTGCGATCGGCTCAGCGTTCGATCGGTGGGCTGATCAGGCACTCGTCGGCAATACCGGGGCGCCCGTGCACGCGCACGAAGCGCCCGTCGATCTCCACGCGCCCTTCGGCGATCAGCCGGAGCGCTTCGGGGTAAATACGGTGCTCGACGGCGAGGATGCGCTGCCTCAGCGTCTCGGCGTCCTCGCCGGGTGCCACGGCAACTGCGCCCTGGATCAGGATCGGCCCGTGGTCGACGTGCTCGTCGACGAAATGGACTGTCGCGCCGGCGATCGTGACGCCGTGCCCGGCGGCCTGCTCCTGGGCGTGGCTGCCGCGAAACGCCGGCAACAGCGCCGGGTGGATGTTCACGACCCGCTGCGGAAAGCGGTGCAGGAGAGCAGCCGTGACGATGCGGTCGAAGCCGGCGAGCGCGACGAGATCGACGGCGCAGCTCTCGAGCGCATCGGCCAGCGCCGAATCGAATTCCGTTCGCGACGCGAAACCGCGGTGATCGAGAAACAGCGTCGCAATGCCGCGCGCCTTCGCCTTGTCGAGCACCGCCGCCGATGCGCGGTTGCAGGCGACGACGGCAATGCGCGCAGGGAGGGATCCGCGGTCGATGGCATTGGCGATCGACTCGAAATTCGTGCCGCTGCCCGATGCGAGGATGCCGATCGACAGCAGGCCCATGACCGTGTCAGTCCTCGCGGTAGACGACCGAGCGACGGCCCTTTTCGATGGCGCCGATCACGCGGCTGCCGATCCCGCGGCGCGCAAGGAAGCGGATCGCACGGTCGGCCGAAGCCTCCGCGAGCACCACCGCAAACCCGGTTCCGCAGTTGAACGTGCGATCCATTTCGGCGCGGCTTACGCGCCCGCGCTCGCGGATCATCTCGAAAATCGGCAGGCTGCGAAGCCGCTTTCTTTCGACGGCCGCACGCACGGATGCGGGAAGCACCCGCACCAGGTTGCCGGGGATGCCGCCGCCGGTGATGTGCGCCATCGCGTGCACGTCCACTTTTGCGCAAAGCGCGAGCACGGGCTTCACGTAGATTGCCGTCGGCTCGAGAAGCGCCTTGCCGAGCGTGGTGCCCAGCGCATCGACGCGGCGGTCCAGCGCCCGGCGTGTCGTGGCGCCGAGGGCGCGGCGGGCCAGGCTGTAGCCGTTGCTGTGAAGCCCGGTCGAATCCAGGCCGAGAACGACGTCGCCGGCGCGTACCTTGCGGCCGTCGATCATGCGGCGCCGTTCGGCGATGCCGACGCAGAAGCCCGCCAGATCGTAGTCGCCCGGCTTGTAGAAGCCTGGGAGCTCTGCCGTTTCGCCGCCGACGAGCGCCATGCCGGCGATGCGGCAACCGTCGGCAATGCCGCGCACGATGGCCTCGCCGTCGACGCCCCTCAGCGAGCCGGTCGCGAAGTAATCGAGGAAGAACAGCGGGCGCGCGCCGGTGGTGACGAGATCGTTCGCGTTCATCGCGACCAGGTCGATGCCGATCGTGTCGTGGCGCCCCGCCAGGCAGGCGACGGCGAGCTTGGTGCCGACGCCGTCGGTCGACGAGACCATGACCGGCTCGCGAAGCCCGCGCGGCACTGCGAACGACGCGGCGAAAGGACCGACTCCGCCGAGCACTCCGGGAATGCGGGTTGCCGCGGCGAGCTTTGCGATCCTCGTGACGAGGTGGTCGGCGGCGTCGATGTCGACACCGGCGCTGCGGTACGTAAGCCCCCGGGCTTTCGGCATGAGCGGCCAGTAAGCGACGGCCTGAGGGATGTCAACGAACGGCGTTTCGCAACTTCCGGCTACTTCGTCGCGACGGCTTCGGCACCTGCTGCGACGCCGTCGTTACGATGCGGACTTGCGCACAGGTTTGCGGCCGACAAAGCAGGCGCGCGCCGTAGCCCCGCGCATCTCGTCGTAGCGGCAGACGTGAAGGCTGCCGAGCACTGCCGGCAACTCCCCGGGCTTCAACAGGAACTCGGGCCTCGACGGACCGCTCTCGTTTGCGCGTCCCTGGTCGAGGAACGTGTCGATGAGGAGCAGGCCGCCCGGCTTGAGCGAGCGCTCGAGCACCGAGAGCAGGCGACGCTCGAGAAAGTCCACTTGCACGATGAGGTCGAAGGCCTCTTCGCGAAGCGGCCACTGGTCCGTGTCGCCCTGCACGGCCAGCACGGTTCCCGGCTCGCAGCGATCGAGGACGTGTCGCAGCGCGATGCCCGAGACGTCGAGCGCGACCACCTGCCAGCCGGCGCGCGTCAATCCCTCGCAGTGACGCCCGGCGCCGCAAGCGACGTCGAGGGCAAGGCAGTCACCGGATGGCGGCCGCGCGAGATCGAGCACCGATGCGCGCGCGGCTCCGCCGGGCGCGGCGGAGCCGCGGTACCTTGCGTCCCATCTGGTCCTGTCCTCGATCGACATCTGCGAATGATCTCGTCGTCGGCGCAGATCAGCACCGCCGCGGTTACTCGTGCCGCACCTGCAGCGACGAGGCAACGCGAGGCCGCCGCGAGCGTGGCTCCCGTCGTGACGACATCGTCGACGAGCAGCAGCGACAGGCCGTCGACGGCGCAGGCGCCGGGGACAAAAGCGCTGCGCAGGTTGGTGCGGCGGGCAGCGCCCGCCAGGCCTCGCTGGGCGCGGCCGGGGCCGGCCCTCGCCATGGCAGACGTGATCATCGGAAGCCCGCCGGCGCGGCCGAGCGCGCGGGCGAGCCAGGCCGCAGGGCTGAGGCCGCGTTCGCGAAGCCGCACCGGATCGGCAGGCACGGGCACGACGGCGTGGACGCCCACGAGCGAGGTCGCGCAGCACTCCGCGAACACGGCGGCCAGAACGGCGCCCGACTGACGGTCGCCGCGGTCCTTGAACGAATGCAGGCAGCGTGCAACCGGCGAGAGCATCGCGCTGCCGTGCACGCGGTAGACGCCGACGTAACATCCTTGCGGCTCGCTTTCCTGAAGCCGCCACGCGATCTCGCCGATGCCACTGGCGCCGCGGCAGCGCTGGCAGAAACGGCCGTCTCCGCGCCGGCCGCAAGCGGCACAGACTTGCGCCAGGTTTCTCAGCCGGTGCAGTCGGGAGAGCAGGGTCACGGGCAGGTTGTCGCCTCGCCTCGGCATCGCATCAACGACAGCGATGCAATGAAGTGCGCGCGCGGCGCGGTCTCGCGAAAATCAGTCGCTGCTTGCCTGCCTGGCGAATTCGACGATCAGCCTGGCAACCAGGGCCGGCATCTCGATCGGCAGGTTGTGGCCCGCTTCCTCGATCATCTCGAGGCGCGCGTGCGCGGGCAGGGCGCGATGCAGGAGCACCGATCCGCCCGGCGGTGTCAGGCGGTCGGCCAGTCCCTGCAGCACCAGCACCGGGCAGCGCACGGCGGCGAGGGCCTTCGAATAATCGTAGCTGCTCGCCGCGCGGGCCTGCTCGGCGTAGACGTGACGGTCCGCCGATGCGCCGAGCCTGGCATAGGCGGCGACGACATCAGGATGAGCCTCGGCGTACTGTTCGGCAAAGCCGCGCGCTGCTGCTGCCGGAGAATCGCCGAGGCCGCGCTGCTCGACGGTATCGGCGAGGCGGCGCCAGTTTTCTGCAGCCTTCTCGCCGACGCGGCTCGACGTCGAGATCAGCACCGCGCCGCAGAGCCATTCAGGTTCGCTCGCGAGCAACTCCTGGACAATGACACCACCGAGCGAATGGCCGACGGCGATACAACGCTCGATGCCGAGGCCACGCACGACGCGGCCCAGGTCCTCGGCCACCAGTGCCAGCGTGTACGGCCGGGTTCCTCGCGTCGATGCGCCGCAGCCGCGAAGATCGGGGACGACGACGCGAGCCTGCGACGAAAGAAACGGAACCAGGCTGTCCCAGGCGCGGCTGCTGCCACCCAGCCCGTGCACGAGAAGGATCCACGGGCCGCTGCCTTCGTGGACCTGGACTTCGATCTCGGCGTCTTGGACAGGGATTCGCATCGATGGGGAAAAGGCGCTGCCGCACGCGGCAGCGAGTCCAACGCATAGAGGCGCGGGCCGCGCCAGTCAATGGCGCCAGGAATCGGACGTCGAAGCGCGGCCGGACGAAGAGGCAGCGGCAGCCGCCCGCCTCTGGCATCCGCGCGAAGGCCCGCTAGGCTGCCGGTGATTTCCGCACTTCAGGAGGAACCGCGATGAAGCTGATCGATGGAAAGGTCGCAATCGTCACAGGGGCAGGACGCGGGATCGGGCGCGCCGTCGCCGAGCTGATGTCCGAGCACGGGGCCTCGGTCATCGTCAACGATCTCGACGAGGCGGTGGCATCCGAAACGGCGGCGGCAATCCGCGCGGCCGGCGGCAGGGCCGAGGTCTGTGCCGGCTCGGTCACCGACGCGAAGTTTCCCTCCCGCCTCATCGCTGCGGCGATCGACAGCTTCGGGACCTTCGACATCATCGTCAACAATGCCGGTTACACCAACGATGGGCTGATCCACAAGATGTCCGACGAGCAGTGGCAGTCGATGCTCGACTGTCACCTCACTGCGCCGTTTCGCATCCTGCGCGAAGCTTCGCTGCACTGGCGCGAGTGGTCGAAAGCCGAGTCCGCGTCGGGCCGCGCCAAGCCGCGCAAGGTCGTCAACGTTTCGTCGACGAGCGGGGTCGCCGGCAACGCGGGACAGGTCAACTACGCGGCCGGCAAGATGGGCATCGTCGGCATGACCAAGACGCTGGCCAAGGAGTGGGGCCGCCTCGGTGTCTGCGTCAATGCCGTTGCCTACGGTTTCATCGAGACGCGGCTTACCGCCGCCAAGGACAAGTCGATGAAGGCGACCGTCGACGGCAACGAGGTCGAGATCGGCATCCCCGGGCAGATGCGCGACGCGGCGATCCAACGCATTCCGCTCGGCCGCCCCGGATCTCCGCGCGAAGCGGCAGGCCCCGTGCTGTTCCTGAGCTCACCTCTTGCGGACTACGTCACCGGCCACGTCGTTCTCGTGACCGGCGGTTCCTACATGTGAGGCATGTGAGGCATGTGAGGCATGCAAGGCATGCAAGACATGCGATGAGGCCTGGGATCAGGGAAGCGTCGTCGTCGTGCTCGGCGACGTCTTCTGGGTGATCAGGCGCGCGCGGGCGCGGCCAGGAGCAGGCGGACTCGATACACCGGTGCAATCGGTTTCGGACTCGCCACCGGCGAGATTCGAGAAATCAATATCGACGTCGGTCAGCGTGACCGTGATGTTGCCGTCGACGCTGTCGAGCTCGCAGTTCGGATCGTCGAGCACGGCGATCGGATCACCTTCGTTGATCGTGCCGTCGGCGTTGTTGCCGGTCTTGTCCTGCAGGAACACGATGAGAAGAGGGCCCGGATCCAGCCCCGAGACCGAAAACTGCGTTGAGCCGTTCGAAATGACCGCAACCTTGCCGTTCGAGCTGTTGACGCCGCAGACGCCCTCCACGGGGCAGTCGGCATTGCTCGAGCAGGATTCGCCGCTGCTGGCACCGCTCTGGCAGGTGCTGTTCGCGCAGACACCGTCGGTGGGGCAGTCGGTGTTGCCGGCACAGGCCTGGCCGTCCTTGGTGCCACCCTGGCAGAGGTTCAGGATGAACAACGGGCACGGGCACTGGTAATCGGCCTTGTCGACCGAGTAGACGAACACGTCGATATCGCCGGTGGTCACCGGGTTCTCGGTGACGGTATCGGTGTTGCCCGTCACCGTGACCTTGGCGTTGTTGTTGCCGCCGCCGTTGCCGCAGGTCAGGCAGATCGTACCGCTTCCGCAGCCGTAAAAGCCGACGACGGCCGCCACGGCGACCGCAACGAGGGCCGGCAGGACGGAGAATATACGGGCTGGGCTCATGCGTGGTCCTTTACCGATACGGAATGAAGGTGGGCTTTCTCGCGCACCTGCCGGGCTTCGCGGGAAGCTGCGACGATGTAACGCGGCCTGCGTTTCACTTCCTCGTAGATGCGGCCGACGTACTCGCTGAGAATGCCGAGGCTGAGAAGCTGGGTGCCGCTGAACACCAGTACGAGCACGACGAGCGAAGTCCAGCCCGACACCGCCGAATTCGTGAACAGCCACACGCCGATCGAGTAGAAGCCGTAGAGGATGCCGAGTGCGACGGTGCCCATGCCGAGGAACGAGATCAGCCGCAAAGGGACCGTCGAGAAGGAAAAGACCCCGTCCAGCGCGAAACGCAGCATGCGCGTGACGACGTACTTGGTATCGCCGGCAAAACGCTCCTCGGCCGTGTACGGCACGGCCTTGCGGCGAAACCCGAGCCACGGCACCAGGCCGCGCACGAAGACGAAGTGTTCCTCGCAGGCCAGCAGCGAATCGGTGACGACGCGGTCGAGCAGGCGGAAGTCGGCGCCGCCGGTAGGGATGTCGACACCGGTCAGGCGTCGCAGCAGCTTGTAGAAACGCGCAGAGAAATATTCCTTGAGCGCGTGCCCCTCGTTGCCCTCGCGCACGGTGAAGACGACGTCGTAGCCGTCGCGCCAGTGCTCGACGAGGGTAGGGATCAGCTCGGGAGGATGCTGCAGGTCGCCGTCGAGGGACACGACGGCATCGCCGCGGGCGCGGGCGAGGCCGGCCAGGAGCGCCAGCTGGTGGCCGAAATTGCGCGAGAACGAAAGGTAGCCCACTCTCGGGTCGGCCTCCGCAAGTGATTCCAGTCGCGCGGCGGTGGCGTCGCTGCTGCCGTCGTCGACGAACACGGCTTCCCAGTCGCAGTCGAGGGGATCGAGCACGGCGTGCAGGCGGCGCGCCATCTCGTCGACGCACCCTTCCTCGTTGAAACACGGAACGACGATCGAGAGCAGGGGCCGCTCGCTTCGTCGATTCTCTCGCGACAGGCTCATCGGCTGGCCGAGCGCCGGGTGGCGGCGCAAGTCGTCGTAGTGTAGAGAGCAGGGGTCCGCATGTCGAATCGTTCTTCCCGCCGCTTCGTGGGCTTTGCTCGGTGACGTTCGCGCGACTGTCGAAGATTCTCGCGGTGGTCCTGGTGGCCGTCGCGCTGTGGCTGGCGCGTCCTCCCGCGCCGCCGGCGCACGTGATCGTGCTCGCTCTGCCGGGGCTGGGCCAGGCCGACTTGCAGGCAGGTGGCCACGCATCGTCGGCGACCGCAGCGGTCACGGGCAAGCAGCCGAGCGGCGCCACGTTCTGGCGCCGGCTGTTCACGCTCGATGCGGACGACGCCGATTCGTCGTCCCTTTCCGCGCTGTGGAGCGCGCCGAGCCCCCCCGTCCGCACGCTGGCGGTTCCAGCGCGTCTTTTCGATTCCTTTGCCGGCAAGACCGGAGACGCGGATCGTTTCGTCGGAACGAGCGGAGGCGCCATCGTCGATGCGGCCGACATCACGACGGGCCGGCTTCCCCCGCCGTATGACCGAGCTGCCGATGCGGTCTCCTCCGCTGCGGCCGGGCTTCGCCGCGAGCAGTGGAGCGAATGGATTCCCGTTGAGCCTCCTGCCGATGCGGATGCAAAATCGCACCCACCCAAGGCCGAGTTCCAGTTCGCGCGCTTCAACGACACGTCGTACTTCTTCTCGCCGGCGTACGTGACGGGAAGGGACGACCTCGTCGGCACGCCATTGCTTCGCGGCCTGGATCGCGAGCTGAGGCCGATCGCTGCCGCTCACGCGCTGGCGCTGGCAAAACGGCGCCTGGCCGGATCGGCTGCGCTGTTCGCGTCCGACGAGCACCGTCCGGTCGTCGTCTTCGATCCGGTGAGCGAGGACGTCGGGGAGATTTTCGCACCCGACTCTGTTCCTGCCGCGACGCTCGAGCAGGTGCGAAGCCAGGTCGAAGCCGAAATCGCGTCGCTGCGCGACGCAGCTGGCAGCGATGGCACCGTTCTCGTCGTCGGAGGACCGGCAGCGGGACGCAGCGGCGGCGGACCTGCGTGGATCTCGCTGTATTCGTCGCTCATCGGACCCGCGCTGGGGTCGCCGTCGACGACGAGCATGGAGAAGGCCCAGGTGCTGGTTCGTTACGTCTGCGGCGTCGTGCTGACGCCCGATGAGAAAAGCCTGCTCCCGCAGGGATTGCCCGCAGCTCTTGTGATTCGCCCGTCGGTGGCGAGGCCTGCGTCCGCGGCGCCCGTCAAGGCTCCCGACAGGACGTGGACGGCCGAGAACCTCGAATCAGTTCCCGGGGCCGTGACCGCCGGCCACTGAGGCGGCAGCCTTCGCAGGAGGCGGCGGCACTGAAGCCGGTGCTTGCGCAGCGGGCGCAGTGGCCTGGTCCGGCGTGGCGACCGCCGGGAACAGCTCCGGGTTCTCCTTCTTCAGTCTCTTGGTCCACGAAGAGTCCGCGTACTGGCGCTCGAGCTGCGCCGCATATTCGCGGGCGCGGTCGAGGCTCTTGATCGCCGCGTAAGACTTGGCCAGGTGGAAACCCGACTGCGCGCCGTAGTCGATATTCGGGAAATCGAAACGCAGCCGCTCGAGCGCCTGGATCGCGAGCTCCGACTTGCCGGTTTCGGCGTACGCATCGCCGAGCTGGATGAGCGCGGTTGCGATGCGCGGACGGTCGCTGTCCGAGCGTACCTCTTCGCCGAGGATGCGGATCACGTCGTCGAAACGGCGCTGCTGGTAGGCGAGGCTCCCCTCACGGAACGCCGCATCGTCGTCGCGGATGCGATAACGCACGGCGCCTGCCGCCAGCGCCGAGCCCACGACGAGGGCGATGCACAGCGGGATGCGAACGCGGGCAGGCGTCATCCATGCTCCAACCGGGCGCAGCAGGCGAACGAACACCAGCGAAGTGGCGCGCCGCGCGCGGCCGCTCAGCGCCGCGGCGGCGGCCCACAGGAGGCCGAGCCAAGTGGTTGCCAGCGCGAGCCAGTCGAGCGGCATCTGCGAGTACACCATCTCGAAATGCGTCGAGTGCGGCGTCACCAGCATGAAACCCGGGGAGACGAGGTCGATCGGCGAGCCGTCGACGGTCTTCCAGCGCGGAAAGTACGAGACCTTGACGATGTGGGGCCGGCCGGGGCACGTCGTGTCGAAGGTGATGCTTTCCTGCTCGAGGTGACTCGTCACCTTGCAGTCATCGCCGAGCGGCGTCCGCGGAATGTCGCGCACCGACGCCGTCTGCAGCGGGAAGCGCGACGCGCCCTGAGGTCCCGCGACCTCGGCCGGCACCAGCGGCACGTCGAGCAGCTCGGGATGCTTGAACCAGCGATAGAACGCCGTCCGGTAGTCGGGGCCGGTGTACAGCACCGGCTGGTTCGCAGCGGGTACGACGTAGCCGGTCACGCCGCTTGGAACGTCATAGACCGCGTAACCGCCCTGGTTGAACGTGCGGTGGAACGAAGGATTCGCGTCGTAGGCGGCGCGCGCCTTGTCGGTCGTCGCGACGATGGTGCCGACGTTGTAGACGCGAAGGTGGGGAAGGGCGGCCTGGGGGTCGAGCCGCGCGTAGGAATACTGGTGGAAAGGGCCGGAGGCTTTCTCACCGACTTCGGACTGGATGTAGAAGACGAACGGAGAGTTCGGCGAGACCTGGTGGAACACGCCCTCGAGCGTCGAGCGTCCCGCGAACAGCGGGAGGTTCTCGAACGCGCGCGAGCTTCCGAACCGGTTGTGGCCCTGCGAATGCTCGAACACCATGCGCGGCGAATTGATGTCGCCGTGCACGTGCTCGTTGATCGCGTGGAACAGGTCCCACGACGGCTTGCCCTCGTATCCCGAGTAGTTCCAGTCCAGCCACGACGGCAGGTAACCGAGGTGCGCGTAGGTCCAGCCCATGCAGATGCTCAGGCCTGCCGCCGCGTAGACGAGCGGGAAATTCAGGCGAGTGCCGAGCCAGACGAGCAGGTCGGCGGCCAGCAGCCCCACGGCGAGCTGGCCGATCGGCACGAAGCGGATGTCGGGGAAGCCGGTCATCGGCGAAACGCCGTACAGCACGACACTGCCGAACAGCGCGAACAGCATCAGTCCCTGGCGGTCGCTCTCATACCGCTTCAGGCCCGCGAGCATCAGCAGCACGTTGACGCCGGTCAGGATCGATGCCGGCCACAGCAGCTCGGGCACGACCTCCTTCCAGTCGTTGATCGTCCAGATCATCGTCCACTCGGTGGTGAACTTGACGCGCGGAACCAGCGGGAAGCCCCAGAACGCGACCAGCAGCCCTGCCAGCACGAAAGCCGGGGCGATGCGCGGCAGGGCCAGGGGACTGTCGGTGCGCGGCCGGATGTACCAGAGCGCGAGCCAGAGCGCGCCGATGAACGCGAAGGCATGGCTGAGCGCGACTGCCGCCAGCAGCAGCCCGCAGACCACCCACGAACCCATGCCCCTGGAAAGCCGGTGCAGGTAACCGAGGAACACGAGCGAGAGCGAGAATCCGATCGAATGGCAGAACTCTCCGGCCAGCACGCTCGGGATGTTGCCGCCCCACATCGAGTTGCCCTGCTGGAACAGGAACGGCAGCACCGAGCCCGCAGCCAGCACCGGTCCGCTGCGGCGGTAGCCGAGGGCCCAGAACAGGTAGGCGGCCGCCAGGGGCAGTGTCGTCGGCCCGAGCAGCGTGACGAGCTTGAACGAGATCTGCAGCGGCATCACGTAGCCGAGCAGGCCGATCAGGAAGAACGGCAGCGTGGAGTAGAAGTGGAAGATCGGGTAGCCGGCGTAGTTCCCCATCGTCCAACCCGTCCACTGCAGGTTGGGGATCAGCACGTCGTGCATGATCTGGGCAGGGTAGAAGTGGGACGCCGTGTCGCCGCCGGCCGTGACCGACTTGTCGAGCACGTACTGCCACGGCCAGATCCAGCAGAGGAAGGCGGAGGCGGCGACGACGAGCAGCAGCTCGATGCCGGCGGGAATGGTGCGGCGCGCTTTCACGTCGCCTGTTCCTCCGCACGCGACCGCGACCGGAACCACACGACGGCCTCGAGCACGGCGAGCAGCGCCATCAGGACGCCGCCCAGCTCGTAGAACGTCGGAGCCTTGATCTTGGGGATCGCCGTCCCGATTTTCACGGCGCCGTGAATTACGTCGGTCTGCGGGAAGCCGGCGTCGCTTGCCGTGACGTAGCCGAACACGTTGACCGAGGTCCCGGCCAGCAGCTTCAGGTTGCGCACGTGGAAGATCGCCTCGGCCTTGCCGCCGGCGTCGAACTCGAGCGAGACCTGCCCCGGACGCACCTCGATGCCTGCAGGCGCGACCAGCCGCACGTCGACTTTGCCGGTGCGGCCGGGCGGCTTCTTGGCCGTCAGCTTGGCGACGGCTTCGCCGCTGGTCGTGAGACCCGGAAGGTCGATGTTGCCGAAGATTCGCGGCGCGGGCGCAACTCCGACGTTCGCATTGGCAATGCTTACGATCTCGAACGGATAGCCATTGGAATCCGTGTACCGAACACGCAGCGTTATTACGTAGATACCGTTAGGAATCGCATCTGTAAGATGAATATTCCAGACGTGGCTCTCGTTCGGCATGATCTGCGAGACCGTCTCGCCGTCGACCTGCGTCCGGTCCAGCTCGGCGTGCACCGAGACCTCCGAGGCGGCCTCGTCTCCGGTGTGGGTCAGCGTGATCTTGGCATCGACGCCGGGGCCGGCCTTGACCTCCGCATCGGTGCGAAAGCCGATGGTACCGGCAAGGACCGGCGGGCAGGCCGCAAGTAGCAGCAGGGCCGCTGCGGCGGCAGCCGCAGCCGTCAGGGACGGCGCGGGAAGGAAACGGGTCCTCACGCGGCGACGACGTCGTACTGTTCCTGGTGGTAGGTCTCGGCAACCTTCAGTACGACCCCACGCCCGAGACGGTCCTGGAGGCCGCGGATCGCATCCTCCTCGTCGTTGAACAGGTAGGTGATCACGTCGCGGTTGGCGCGAACCATCATCCGGGTTCGCGACGACGGCGAGCGCGCGGCTTCGCGCTGGATCGCGCGCAGGATCTCGGAAGCCACGGTCGGCACCGATTTGACGCGGCCGCGCCCGTCGCAGTACGGGCAAGGGGACGACAGCAGGCGCTCGAGGTTCTCGCGCGTGCGCTTGCGCGTCATCTGGATCAGCCCGAGCTCGGAGATGCGCAGGATGCTCGTGCGGGCCTTGTCGCGGGCCAGCGCGGTTTCGAGCGTATCGGAGACGAGCTTTCGGTTGCCCGGATCCTCCATGTCGATCAGGTCGAGGATGATGATGCCGCCGATGTTGCGCAGGCGAAGCTGGCTGACGATCTCCTCGACGGCTTCGAGGTTCGTCTTGAGCACGGTCTCTTCCTGGCTGCGCTTTCCGACGAAACGCCCGGTGTTGACGTCGATCATCGTCAGCGCTTCGCCCTGGTCGATGACGAGGTAGCCGCCCGACTTGAGCCAGACCTTCGGCTCGATCGCCCGCGAGATCTGCTCCTCGACGCCGAAGCGGTCCAGGATCGGCTCGCCCCGGTCGTAGTACTCGACGCGCTCGGCCAGCGTGGGCAGGAAAGAGCCGACATAGTCTCGGGTGCGGTGAAAGTCGGCCTCGGTGTCGACGACGATCTGGTCGACGTCGGGCGACAGCATGTCTCGCACGCTGCGCAGCACCAGGTCGAGGTCGGCGTGCAGTAGCGCCGGAGGGGCCGTTTTCGGGGCCTTGGACTGGACCGCCGTCCAGATCTGCTCGAGGCTGCGGATATCGTCGACGACGTCCTTCTTGCTGAGGTTCTGGCACGCGGTGCGCGCGATGATTCCGCCGGAGGCCGGCTTGGCGCTCGAGATGATGTCGCGCAGGCGGCGCCTCTCGCGGTCGTCGCCGATGCGCTTGGAGACGCCGATCAGGTCGCCGAACGGCATGTAGACGAGGTACTTGCCCGGCAGCGAGACGTGCATCGTGATGCGCGCCCCCTTGGTGCCCATAGGCTCCTTGGCGATCTGCACGATGATCTCGTCACCGCGCGACAGCTTTTCCTCGATCGGAGCGTGGCTGCGGCCGCCGCGGGACGGCTCGAACTCCGGGTCGTCGGCTGCATCGTCGCCGACGGCGGCCGGAGAGTCGGTCACGACGTCGGAGGCGTGCAGGAAGGCCGCCTTTTCCAGGCCGATGTCGACGAAGGCCGCCTGCATGCCCGGTAGCACGCGCAGCACCCGGCCCTTGTAGATATTGCCCGCCGCGGCTTCCTCGGACGCGCGCTCGATGTGGACTTCGGCAAGAATGCCGTTCTCCAGCAGCGCGACCCGGACCTCGTTGGGGTTCGAGTTGATGATGATTTGCTTGCGCAATTTTGCGGTTCCTCATTTCCGAGGCGGCCGAAGAATGAGCGGCCGCGCTGCGGAGGCGCCGGATCCGGACCGCGGCGGACGCGCAATAACGTCCGTTCCGCAGCCGGGAGCACCGAAAAAGTTCGGCACCCTACCACGGACGTCCTTCGTATCAATGCGGGAACGCAGGGCTTTCACCTTGACTGCCGGGACGTCGATGCTAGCCTCCGATGGATGGCTGCTGCGGCCCTCTCGGCGCCGCCTCTTCAAGGCAGGAGCCTCGTCCTGAACAGGGCATTTCTGCCGATCCACGTCACTACGGTCCGGCGGGCCCTCTCGTTGCTCTACCGCGGCGTCGCCAAGGCCGTCGACGGCGAGTATCGCACCTTCGATTTCGAGTCCTGGTCCGAGCTTTCGATCGGCGGCTGCGACGCCGTCGGGCTCGTCGAAGGCGTCGTGCGCATTCCGCGCGTGGTGCTTCTGGTCGCCTTCGACCGCGTTCCCCAGCGCCGCGTGCGCTTCAGCCGCCACAACATCTTCGTGCGCGACGCGAACACCTGCCAGTACTGCGCCAGGCGATTTGCCCGCAGCGAGCTGAACCTCGACCACGTCGTCCCGCGCTGCCGCGGAGGCCGCACGACGTGGGAAAACGTCGTGTGCTCGTGTATCGAGTGCAATCGTCGCAAAGGCGGCGGCGACCCGATGGCGGCCGGGATGAAGCTGATCCGCTGTCCCCAGCGGCCGGCCTGGAGCCCGTTCGTCCAGAAGCAGTTCGGCGCGAGCGGCTACCGCGAATGGGTTCCCTTCCTGCGGGCGGTCGATACCGCCTACTGGAACGTCGAGCTCGATCCCGACTGATCGCCCAGCCGCCCGGCGGCGGTGGCAATCATGGAGTGATGTTCTCCATGAATACCTGTGCGTATCGCCCGGCGAGTTGACTCACTTTTCGTTCGCGTGGGATACTTTCCGGACCGGTCGCCGGGGGGCGCTGATTTCCGGGCACGGGAGTCGCACCGGCCCCGGGGGCTCGGGGGCCGGATCGGGCAGCCGACGGCAAGGCCGCAAGGCCGGTCGGGCCGAGGCCGCAAGGCCGTTTGAGCATAGGCCGCAAGGCCGTTTGACCCAGGCCGCAAGGCCGTTTGACTAGGATGATGATGAGGAGAGGACGTCGGTGAGGATCAAGCGGCTCGAGCTCGTCGGCTTCAAGTCATCCAAGGACAGGACCGTCCTCGATTTCCCCGAGGGAATCACGGGGATCGTCGGCCCCAACGGCTGCGGCAAGTCGAACATTGTCGACGCGCTTCGCTGGGTGCTCGGCGAGCAGAGCGCGCGCCACCTTCGCGGCAAGAGCATGGAAGACGTCATCTTCGTCGGGAACCAGACCTACGGTCCCCTCGGAATGGCCGAAGTCAGCATCCTGCTCGACAACGAAGGCGGAATGGAAACCGCGGGCGAGGGCTCCGAAGAAGACAACGAGATCGTTCGCGCGCTGCGCAAGGCTCCCGAGCTTCGCGTCACGCGCCGCCTCTATCGCTCCGGTGAATCCGAATACCTGATCAACGACCGCACCTGCCGCCTTCGCGACATCACCGAGTTGTTCCTCGGCACCGGCGTCGGGACGAAGGCGTATTCGATCGTCGAGCAGGGACGCGTCGGCCAGATCGTCGGCGCCAAGCCCGAGGAGCTTCGCCTGTTCATCGAGGAAGCGGCGGGCACGACGCTGTACCGAAGCCGCAAGGTCGCGGCCGAACGGAAGATCGAGCGCACGCGCGACAATCTCCTTCGCGTCAGCGACATCGTGCGCGAGCTCGAGCGCCAGGCGAACTCGCTGCGTCGCCAGGCGCGCGGTGCCGTGCAGTACCAGGAGCTTCGCACGCAGGAGGACTCGCTCGACCGCGCGTGGACCATCGTGCGACTGCGCGGCGTCGAGGAGCTGCAGCGCGAAGCCGCATCGCAGGCCGCGGAGCAGAGCGGGCGCGAGCACGCGCTGCGCCTGGAGATCGCGCGCGCCCACGAAGAGCGCGAAGGCCTGCGCGAGCGCGGCCGCAGCGTCGAGGTTACCCGCGAAAGCGCGCGCCAGGCGGTTTTTTCCGCGCGTTCCGCGCTTTCCCAGACCGAGCAGGAACGGCGCCACCTCGCCGAGCGGCGCGGCGAGCTCGAAGGGCTGGTGGCCGAGTCCGGCACCGACCTCGGAAGCCTCGAGCAGCGCATTGCCACGCTCGGAGGCGAAGCGGGTGAGGCGGAGCGGCGGCGCACCGAGCTTGCGCTCCGCTACGAAGAGGCGCGAGCCACCTGCGAGACCGTCGCCGCGCGAGTTCGCGACTGCGACGAGCGCTACTTCGCGTGGTCGAGCGACGCCGACGCGATGCGCACGCGACTGATCGAAGCTCTCGGAGCGAGCGCTGCGCTGCGCAACGAATGCGCATCGGTAGCCAGGCAGCTCGAAGCGGCCTCTGCGCGCGAGAGCCGGCTCGTCTCCGAAGACGAAGCACTGGCGACCGTACGATCGCGCCTGCACGAGGACCTCGAGGCAGCCGACGAGAAGCTCGCCGAGCTTGCGCGCACGCTCGACGTCGTCGAAGGCAGCAAGCGCAGCGCGGCCGACGAGCTCGACGCCGCGCAGACGCGCCGCGCGCTTGCGCAAGTCGAGTCCGAGCGCTGGCGCGACGAGTGCGCGCTCTTGCGCTCGCGCCTCGAGTCGCTCGAGGAGCTGCATCGCGGATTTTCAGGATACGGCGACGGAGTGCGCGCGTTCATGTCGAACGGCGGCAAGGAGCGCACGGGCGCCCGCGCCGTCGTGGCCGACGTCATCGAGATCGAAAGCGGGTTCGAACGCGCCGTGGCCGCCGTGCTCGGCGAAGCGCTGCAGTACATCATCGTTCCGGACACCGCGGCGGGAATCGACGGAGCCGCTTACCTGCGCGAGCATTCGGCAGGCCGCGCGACGTTCGTGCCGGCCGCTCTCGGCGCCGGCGAGGGCGGTGCTTCGGCCGGCGCAGATTCGCTCGCACGCCACGTCCGGATTCACGACGGCTACGAAGCCGCGATCGCGCCGTTCCTGGCCGGATGCGTCGTCGTCGCCGACCTCGGCGAGGCGCAGCGTCGCCACGACAGCGACCCGCATCGTTCGTACGTGACGATGGACGGAGAGCTGGTCGGCCTGCGCGGCATCGTGACCGGCGGCAGCGAAAATCCGGTCGACGAAGGCCTGCTGCTGAGAAGCTCGGAGATCCGCCGCATCCGCGAGAGCCTCGACGCGGCGCTTTCGAGATCGCACCAGGCCCAGAATGCACTGAAGGAAGCCGCCGAGGCTTCCAGCGCAGTCGATGGCCGGCTGGCCGATCTCGATCGTGAGCTACATCACCTGGCGGTCGAGCGCGTGCGTGCCAGCGGCGAGAAGAGGCTGCACGAGCAGAACTCGGTGCGCACCGGGGAGAGGCAGCGCGCGGTGGCTTCCGAGCTCGAGAGCGTGCAGCGCGAGCGCAGCGCCGCGGCGGTGCGCCAGCGCGAGTGCGAACAGGCATTGGCACGAACCGAGGCCGAAGTGGCCCGTCTCGAGCAGGAACGCTCGTTGCTCGAAGGCCAGGGCAAGGAGCTGGAGGCCGCAAGGCGCGGCGCGCTCGGCGAGCTCGAGCAGGCTCGCGTTTCGGAGGCCGAGGCGAGGCAGCGCATCGAGGCGCTGGCCACGCAGATCTCGTCGATCGCGATTGCGGCCGACGAAGCTTGCGGCCGCCGCGAAGCGCTGCTGGCTCGCCTGGAAAGATCACGGCTGGAGATCGCGAGCCTTTCGGCGCGGCTCACCGATCCGACGCTCGACGTCGAGCGGCTGCAGGCTTCGTGCACGCAGGCCGAAGCGAGCCTGGCCGAGGCCGACGGCGAGAACCAGACGGCACGCGCAGCGATCGAGCACCTCGATCGCGACCTCGATTCGCTGGCGGCGCGCCTCGACGAGACCCGCGCGGAATTCGGCCGCTGCGAGCTGCGCCGCAAGCAGTACGATCTCGAAAGGACGACGCTGCTCGAGGGCATTGCCGAGCGCCTCGGCGTATCGGCGGAAGACCTTGCCGCCACCGAAGTGCCCGCCGAAGCTGACCCTGCGTCGCTCGCGGCCGAGCTGGAGCAGGTGCGCGCGAAGATCCGCCGCCTCGGCACCGTCAACCTCGGTGCCGTCGCCGAGCTCGAGGAGATCGAGTCGCGTCTTGCCGAGCTGTGCAAGCAGAGAGACGACCTCGAACACTCGATCGAAGACCTGCGCTCGACGATCGCCAGGCTCAATCGCCTGTCGCGCCAGCGCTTCCACGAGACCTTCGACGAAGTGAACCGGATCTTCCAGACGACGTTCCCCAAGCTGTTCCAGGGCGGTAAGGCGTCGCTCTCGCTCACCGATCCGGAGAACCTGCTCGAGACCGGCGTCGAGATCGTCGTGCAGCCACCGGGCAAGCGCCTCGGCAACCTCGACCTTCTGTCGGGCGGCGAGAAGGCGATGACGGCGATCGCGCTGATCTTCGCGCTGTTCCTGCACAAGCCGAGCCCGTTCTGCGTGCTCGACGAGGTGGACGCACCGCTGGACGAGGCCAACATCGGGCGCTTCACGCGGATCATCGCCGAGATGTGCGACCGCTCGCAGTTCCTGTTGATCACCCACAACAAGAGGACGATGGAGATCTGCGATACGCTCTATGGCGTCACGATGCCGGAGCCCGGCGTCTCCAAGATGGTTTCGGTGGACCTGTCCCAGGCTGCATGACGCACGGGCGGACGCGGAGCACTTGACTACGGTGGCGCGTGCTACCTAAACTCCGGACTCCAAGTTGCGTCTGACAACTTGGGCCTAACCATATGGAAGATAAGGCTTTACGGCGACTCGAAGACTCGGTGCGCCGGCTCATCGCCCAGCAGGGGCACTCCTCGACGCGCACGTCCCAGCTCGCCGCCGCACTGGCCAAGAGCCGCGACGAGATCGAGAAGCTGAAGTCCCAGAACTTCCGCTTCCGAAGCGAGAGAATGGAAACCAGGAAGAAGCTCGACGCCATCATCCGGCGCGTCGATCACCTCGCCGAAACGGCGAACGGGCAGGGCGAGGATGCGGGAGATTGACCTGGAGATCGCAGGGCAGCGCCTGCACGTCCGCACCGACGAGGACGAGGCCTACATGCGCGGGCTGGCGACCTTCATCGACGAGCAGATGCGGCTGGTCGGAAAGGGGCAGCAGCGCGGCATCGCGTCGCTGACCATCGCGCTGCTGGCTGCGCTGCGGATCGCCGACGACTACCACAAGCTTCTCGGGACCCGGAAGAACGTCGACGCGGCGCTCGAGAGCCTCGCGGAGGCCGTCGAAGCCTGCCTCGACACCCCGCGCTGAGACCGGGGCCTTGCGCCCGCAACGAACGATCCGGCCGCAGCCCTCGTTGCCGCGGCGAGCCCAGCCATGAGCCTGCAGACCGGCGACGACGGGCTGCGTCGCGCCAAGGCCGAGCTTCGCATGACGATTCGCGATCGCATCGCAGCGCTGTCGCGCAGCGAGCGACGGCGCGCCGACGATGCAATTGCCGATCGCCTCTCGGCCGCGGTATCCAGGCTTGGGGCGGTCGCCGTCCTCGGCTATGTCGCGCTGCCGGACGAGGTGTGCATCGATGCATTTCTGGCCTCGATGGTCGCTTCAGGACTCGAGGTCCTGCTTCCGCGGCTCGCCGGCAGCACCGCTGCGTGGGCACGATGGACGCCGCGGACGCAGATGGTGCGCGAGAAGGGACGCTTCCTCGCACCGCGCCAGCGGCCCGGGGAAGGCGGAATCCCGGCCGGTGCAGTGGTGATCGTTCCGGGCCGCGCATTCGACCTTCGCGGCAGGCGGCTCGGGCGCGGCGCCGGATTTTATGATCGCATGCTCGGCGGCGCGCAGGCGCTGCGCACGATCGGAGTCGCGTACCGGTGCCAGATGGTCGAAGAGGTCCCGAGCGCCGCGCACGACGTTGCGATGAGCTCGGTGGTGACCGACGAAGAGGCGCGCAACGGCGGCGGCTGACGCGCGGGCAAGGACGGGCAAGAACGGGCAGGAA